>JAGPEW010000111.1 GCA_018056825.1 Candidatus Sordicultor aquaticus | reverse complement strand
CCATCCGATGATGGTTAAAGTAAATTATCCGCATATTGAATCCTCGAGCTCTTTGAGCCACTGCTTGACCAATACGACCTAGACCTATAATTCCCAAGGTGGCTCCCCAAACATCATTTCCCAAAAGAAGAAGCGGTTCCCACCCTCTAAATTTCCCCTCTCTAATAAATTTATCCCCTTCCACCACTCTACGAGCTACAGCCATAAGTAGAGCCCAAGTAAGGTCAGCGGTGGTCTCAGTTAACACTCCCGGAGTGTTAGTAACCATTATTCTCCTTCTAGTGGCTTCTTTCACATCTATGTTATCATATCCTACGGCGTAATTAGAAATCACCCGCAAGTTCTGCCCCGCTGCTTCCATAACTTCGCGGTCAATGTTATCGGTTAGCAAACACAGAATACCATCCACCCCTTTTACCTCCCGAAGGAGAATCTCTCGGGGAAGAACTCCGTCATAATCGCTCACCTTCACTTGACAGATCTCTTCCAAGATGCTTAGCCCTTCTTTGGGAATTAGGCGAGTCACTAGAACTCGAGGTTTTTTATCCAAATTTAATCTCAAATCTCCTTTCTCCATGACACATAAAACTCAATACCTATTTTATCATGTTCCCCTTGCAGTTTCTCTTGAAAAACAGAGAAGTAAGTCCATTTGCACTATAAAGATGAACATTCCCCATGAGCTTTTCTATAAAATTTTATAGAAGTAACTCCAATAGCTACCAAAGCCAAAAAATCTGGAAAAAGAGTAATGGCAAATTTCTGCTGAGCTTTCAAGTTAGCCTAATCTTTGAGCTACCTGAATCAAATATTCCTTAAAGAACTCCTCCTCACAGGCCAAAAGTTCTATATCAACATTCTCTATTGTATCTGTATACCAATGATAGTTGCCTAATCTCCCCTTTTCGTCTTTTCCCAGAAACGCTATAGCGTCAAATCCAGCAGCCATAACTGGAAGTGCATCTGTAGGAAGAAGTAAATTTTTCGCTCTCTGAACTTTTCCATTATAGTCATTAGCTATTTCTTCGGCTATATCGAGCAACATTTTTCCGGCTCTTTTATAAAATATCATTCCTTCTCCCTCAAGATACGTAATTTTTCCCGTTCCAAGGTTGTCAAGAATAATGAATTCAGTATTTTCAGAAAGCTTTTTTCGGTATTCCCTAATGAAATTTTTCATCCCTCTCTCCCCTGCTTCTTCGCTACCAGTAAAGAGAAATACTACATCGACGTCAGCCGAGAATTTATCTTTATTGTTCATATAATACTCCGCTAACATCATAGCCAGAGCCACACCTGTGCCATTGTCATTTGCCCCCGGTGTATATCTGCCTGCCATCTCACATATAGCCATAAAAACCACATTTGCACAGACAATAACAAGCGCAATATATAACATTATAGAAGCTACAGTATTCAAATTAAAAATATTAAGCAAAATCCCGACCGGAATAAGTCCAAATCCAGCATAGGAAATATCGTAAATCATACCAACCTTATCCCTAATTCGAGGATGAAACATTATGCTTCCCCTTTGAGTATCATAGTGAGCTGATATAATTATTTTTTTATCATAACTTTCGTTAAGTTTTGTAAAAATATTTTGAGAGAGATACCGGGGTAGCAAACCAGTCTCAACAGGTTTTCCGCTCACCTCTAAAAGTAGAAGACTTAAAGCAAAAATACTGAGAAGCAAAGCTGCAATTTGCTGCCCAAAACCCTGATAGAGCAATGAACAAATGCCAGCCACAAGTAAAAGAAGCCCTACTCGCAGAGGCAACAGGTAAAGATTGTCCCTCGTAGTTTTAAAAATGTGTTTTTCCACTTTGTAACCCATTTCTTCAAGTTTTTGGGAAATAAATTCTGCTGCTTCTCTTTCATTTTGAGTAGCAGAACCTCTATGTTTAAACTTGGTTATCTCTTTTAAATACTCCAAGCTTTTCATGTAGATAACCCCCTCTTTTAGTTTCTCTGCCTGCATAATAGCACATCAAATAGCCAAACCATACTACAGTTCTCGAAATTTTTACCAATGCTCATCTGGAAACAAACAATTAAGGAACTAATGCCGGCAGCTGTAACTATACTCAATAAATCATTTAGTTAGATAAGGATTAAAAATTTAGTTACTTTTAGATCTAAAGTATTTGGTAATATCTTCACAAGAGACGTGACAGACAGTCAAATACGAGGAGGCATATATTATCTGGCGTCTTTTTTCTCACATTCCTTCCCAGGGTTTACTTTAAGTTAATTTGCCTTTAAAACTGTGATATTACTCCTTTTATCAAAAGACAAAAACCCCTTTATCCATAACTACTTTTCCATCAAACTTTACTGTAGGGTTACAAATTATGCCATCGTTATGAGTTTTAGATTCTACTTTACCGCCCATATCTATGTTCATACCCAAAGCAATGTGGACAGTACGAAGCGCTTTTTCATCTTCCAAAATGTTTCCCGTAATCCGCGCTTTTTCATTAGTGCCAATACCTAATTCCCCAATCCAGTAAGCGCAAGGGTCGGATAATTCCTCTAAAAACTGAGAAAGCTCCTTGGCCTCTCTTCCTCCTTCTATGTTTACTACTTTTCCTCTTTGAATGGTAAGCTTAATTGGCTCACTCAATAATCCCAGAGGTGCCATAGAGCCATCAATTACTGCTATTCCTTCTACTGATTCCTCTACCGGCGCAACAAAGGCTTCTCCAGCAGGCAAATTACCCCATCTCCCTCTTTCTCGATACAGACCATCATCGGGAGGAATAGCCGGTTTTCTACCTTCCAGACTTAAGCGCACATCTGTTCCTTTCTCTGTATATATCTCCACGAGGTTGGTAGCTTCCAAAAGACGAGTTATCTTCCAGCTCAGCTCCGAAACTTTTTCATAATCGGCAATCATGGCTCCCACAGTAAGCATATCCTCAGTAATCCCCGGCATACTGGCTATACGCACACCTTTTCTTGTCGCTTCCATACGAGCATGGGTGTGACTCAGGCTTGCACTAGTAACCAGAAGTGCTACATCTACTGATGCCATAGCTACTCCAATTTCTGAGGGTGGTTCCTCGGCATGGTGAGAACGGGGAACCATCATAGATAAAGTAGCGTCTACTTCTAAGGCATGGAGAGCAAAAAGAAAACTTTGAGCAATATCAATTTTATCTGTATCAGTAATCACCATTACTCTTTCTTCTTTGTTTACCCCCATACAATCTCGAACAGCAATCATAGCTCCTTTCATTAAAGGAGTAATTTTCAACTCATCTACCTCCTTATTGCCCATATTTTTTATTCTTTTATCATCACCAGAAGCATTTTCATTCTCTTTTTGGCTCGCAAAGCGTGAGGCTCCCGAGAAGGCATAATAATCATTTCTCCTTCTCCCAAAAAAAACGATTCTCCCGAGAGAGAAACCTCTCCTTCTCCCTCTAGAATAAATACCAAAGCATCAAAAGGAGCAGTGTGTTCACTCAATCCTTCCCCTTCATCAAAAGCAAAGAGAGTGACCGTTCCTACTTTTTTATCTATAATAGTTCTACTCACTACCGACCCTGGCTCATAACCTATCAAATCTTTTAATTTTATCACCTGGCGTTTCAGGTCTTTATCCTTAGAAACATCCTCCATAAAGATTACCTCCTTATTTTGAGATTAACGAGATTCCGCAAATCTTAAAGTCTTTTATAGCCTCGAGTTAAAAAAAGAGCTTTCATGCCCTCTTAACATTTTTTCTCTCTTAAGAGTCTAACTGACCCCTTATTAAGCTATCAGAATCTTTCACCAAATATATTTTAAAGTATAACATAAAGACTTTACCTTCTTTAATTTTTTAAAAAATGTAAATTAAAACAAAAAGCAAAGATTACTGAGGAAGGAAAAACGTCTTCCTCAGTATAAAGGGTCTCCCCTTTATAATCCCCCTAAAAATCAAAAAATATAAAAATAACCGAGGGAAGAAAAGACAAAGAAAGAATTCTCCTTAGAATCTCCTTTCTTTTTCATCATCGCGAGAGTCGTAAAAGACAGCCTACAGAGCCCCTATAACCTAATCATGTCCCACAATTGCTTTCTGGACACTATTTATGATTAAACCGCAAACCCTAATATAATTCCTGACTTTGACAGTTTCTCCCTCTTTTTAACTCCTTTAATCTCTGAAACCCTTGATAAATCTACATTCTATTTTTCTATTTCTCATTTTCTCTTTATTTTGTAGTGGCATTATTTTGTGATATT
>JAGPEW010000110.1 GCA_018056825.1 Candidatus Sordicultor aquaticus | reverse complement strand
CCCTGGTTTGATGCAGGAACAGTTCGGGCATATTGGGAAGCCAATATGCACCTTTTGGAACCTTTACCTGCCTTTAATCTTTATGACCCTGATTGGATGGTATTTATCAATCGTGGTCATTATCCTCCCACTCATACCTGGGAAGAAGCGGATGTATCATCAAGCATAATAGGAGAAGGAGCAGTGATTAAGGGAAAAGTAGTCCATTCTGTGATTTTTTCCGGGGTAATATTGGAAGAAGATACAGAAGTAGTAGATTCTATTATTTTCAATAATACTACCGTTAAGAAAGGAGCTAAAATTAATTTAAGCATTTTGGATAAAAATATAGTAGTAGGAGAAGATGCAGTCTTAGGCTATGGTGATGATTTTACACCTAATGCAGCTCGACCGGAACTTTTGAACTGGGGAGTTAACTTGGTAGGAAAGGGAAGTGTGGTTCCCCCCAGGACATTGATACATCGTAATTGCCTAGTAGGTATAGGGATAAAAGAAGAACATTTTGGTGGTAAAAAAGAGCTTAAAAGTGGTGAAGTCCTGATCTAAAATAGACAGGGGGTAGAAAAATTGCTTTTAGGTATTCTATTGGTTGTGGTGATTTTATATGGACTTTTGCTTTTTTGGGTGCTTAATGAAAGATTGAAGGACTTAGATTACCTGGTTAATAAGCTTAAAGAAAATCTAAAAGAGATAGATGATAAATTAACTCTTTTATTTGATTTAAAGAGCGAAGGAGAAGAAAAAGAAGAAGATGATGCTTTAGAAGAAACTTTTTCCCTTCGAATTTTGCAGGGAGAAACTAGAAAGAAAGGAGACAAATCTTAATGAAGAGGCAAACAGTTTTTTGGTCGATAGTTGTGATTCTGGTTTTGAGTGTAGGGTGGGGAGCGCTAGCCCAAGAAGCTCAAGAAACTCAAGAAGTTCAAGGAACTCAAGAAATTCAAGGAACTCCAGAGGAAAGCAGTGAGAGAACTGTAGTAGCTGAAGTAAATGGGGAGCCTATTTATCTTGAGGATGTAGAAGAAATTTGGAATTCTCTTCCAGAGTCTTATCGGGCTCAGTTTCCAGGAGGAATTAAAGACCTTTTAGAACAATTAATTCGGGAAACTTTGCTGGTTCAACAAGCTCAAAAGTTAGGTTTAGAAAATGACCCAACGGTACTAAAACAATTGGAACAGATTAAGCGTCAGATTTTAGTTACGGAATTAATCAAAAGGGAAATCCTAAACAAAGTACAGGTAACTGATGAAGAAATTCAAAAAGAATATACTTCTAACCCTTCTCTTTATACTGAACCAGAGCAGGTAAAAGCTAAGCATATTATGACCTCTACTAAAGAAAAAGCCGAAGAAGTTTTACAAGAGCTACAATCGGGTAAACCATTTGAAGATGTGGCGAAGGAAAAGTCAGAGTCTCCTGATGCTCAACAAGGAGGAGAAATGGGCTACTTAAAAAAAGGAGACTTAGACCCTAATTTAGAGAAAGTTCTTTTTGACCTTGCTCCAGGGAAAGTTAGTGATGTTGTAGAGACCAGTTACGGCTTTCACATTTTCTTGGTAGAGGAACATCTCAAACCTCGTCTTAAGGAGTTAGAAGAAGTAAAAGAAGAAATATCTAACCGTCTTCTCCCTCAGAAACAACAGGAGGCCTTTGAGAAGTTTATCGAAGATTTAAAAAATCAGTCGGAAATTGTTATAATAGAAGAAAACCTTCCTAAAGAAACTACTTCATCTCCAACTCCTCAATCAGAAGCTTCTCCGGAAGCTAGTCCTCAACCAGAAGCTTCTCCGGAAGCAGGTGGGGCAAGCCAACAATGATAGAAGTTTTAGAAAAGTTAGTTCACCTTCCCCAGAGAGGGGAATATATGGAGATTCGTTTAGAAAATATTGTTTCTACTACCATTCGAGTGCAAAATGGAGTAGTAGAAAAAATAAGAGTGGAGGCGGATAAGGGAGGTTATATCCGCCTCCTTACTCCTCGAGGTAGCTGGTGGTTTGAGAGTTTTCAGGATTGGGATAATCTGCAAGAGAGAGTGGAAAAAGCTATAAGCGGTGCTTCTTTGCTACCTAAAAGCGATATTGAAGTGGTAAGAAAACCGCCAGTTCGAGAGGAGAAGAAAGTCACCCTTGCCGATGATTTTCGTTTTAAATCTCTTAAAGATAAAACTTCTCTTCTTTTGGAGTATAACCAGATTTTCAAGGAAATTTCTCCGTTGTTAGTAAGTTCTTCGGTGGAATATCGCGATGAATTTCGGGAGATCTATTTAGCTAATTCTGATGGTTCCCTAATTTATTGGGAAAAGCCCGACATTAACTTGAATTTTACAGCCACGGCGAGGAAGGGAGATAATATAGAGGTATATAGAAACGGGGTGGCAGGTAAAACAGGGTTTGAATTGGTTAAAAACCAAGAACAGCTGGCTCAAGAAGTGGGACAAAAAGCTCTACTTCTCTTGGAAGCTCCTTCTTTTTCTGGAGGAATGTATGATGTAGTTTTAGATCCAGTGCTTGCTGGGGTTTTTATTCATGAAGCATTTGGCCATCTCAGCGAATCGGATGCTCTTTATCGTAATGAAGAACTAAAAAAAATAATGACTAAAGGGAGACGGGTGTCTTCGCCAGTGTTA
The DNA here is from genome assembly GCA_018056825.1 of Candidatus Sordicultor aquaticus. Lineage (GTDB taxonomy): Bacteria > Atribacterota > Atribacteria > Atribacterales > Caldatribacteriaceae > Sordicultor > Sordicultor aquaticus. Next base: position 1,653 of record JAGPEW010000110.1, on the reverse strand, counting down.
AATGTTTTTGATGATGGAAGTTTAGATAATTTACGAGGATCTTCTTCTTATGATGATGAAGGTATACCTACAGGCAGAACTTATCTAATTAAAAATGGTTATCTGAGCGGAAGACTCCATTCCCGAGAAACTGCTTTTCTTATGCAGGAAGAAGTAACTGGTAATGCCCGGACTATTAATTATCGTTTTCCTCCTATAGTGCGGATGACCAATACAGCCATAGAAGGAGGGGAACCTACCAAAGAGGATTTATTTTCCGATATAGAGCGAGGATTGTATGCAGTAGAATACATTGGGGGAAATACTGCTTTAGAATTATTTACCTTTTCTGCTGCTTATGGTTACTTGATTGAAAGAGGTAAAATAAAAGAGTTAGTCAAAGATGTGGTGTTAAGTGGAAACTTGTTCCAAACTTTGGATAAAATAGATGCAGTAGCTAATGATTTTCGTTGGACGGAAGTGGGGGGATGTGGAAAAGGAGGGCAAATGGGACTTCCCACTCCTACAGGAAGCCCCCATATCCGGTTGAGAGAAGTTTTGGTAGGAGGTAGTGGTAATGATTGAAGTGGTGGATTTGCTTAAAAAAAGAGGGATAGCTGGTGATTTGTTTACCCAAGAAGTGTTTAATCAGGTAGTAAACTACGAAGCTAACGTTTTTAAGAGTTATGAGAAAGAAGAGAGAAGAGGTCATGGTTTACGGATAATTAATCCGGAGGGGAAATTAGGGTTTTACGCTTTTAATCGTTTTTCGAATCCTCAAGAAGTAGTGGATAGAGCTTTAGAAGTTAGTCAGTTGGGAGACCGGGTAGATTTTTCTATTCCTACTTATCCTTCTACTTGGGAATGGGAAGACTTTGTTGACCCCCGGATAGAAAATTTAGAAGCTCGGGAAATGATAGAATTGGGGGACTATATTCTTTCCCGGATAAGAGAAGATTATCCTCAAGTTTTAGTAGATGTGACTATCGGTGCTGGTAGAGAGGAAAAATCTCTCCTGAATCATCATGAAGAAGAATTAAAATTTGCCCGAACTTTTTTTGAAATAGGAGTAACTGCTAATCAAACCAGAGAAGGAGATATTTTAGAAGTTTATGCGGAAAGAAGTTGGGGCAGTCGAGATATTAACATAGATGATATAGTAGAAGAGATAATTTCTAAATTGGAATTTTCTCAAAGAGTGGTTACTTTAGATAGTGGAAAATATCCGGTGATTTTTACTCCTTGGGGAAGTCTGGTTCTGTTTTTGCCCCTTTTATATGGTCTAAACGGCAAAAACTGGGTGTTCGGAAGATCACCTTTACAAAATAAAGAAAAAAAGGTAGTGTTTTCTTCTCTTTTCTCCTTGGAAGAAGTGCAAGAACCCTGGGCCTTAGGTTCTTGTCCTTTTGATGATGAGGGAATTATAACTAAAACCCAAAGGTATCTAGTGGATAAGGGAAGTTTAGAAGGTGCCTTATGGGATTTGTGGAGTGCAGCAAAGAGAGGAATTAAACCTACCGGGAATGGTTTTCGTGGTTCCTATCGGGATTTGCCTGAGCCTGGATCTTCCTCTCTGCGGGTTAAAAACGGTTTGCGAGATAGTAGTACTTTAATAGGAGAATTAGAAGAGGGTTTAATAGTAGATAGCGTCTTAGGTTTAGGACAAAGCAACAT
>JAGPEW010000109.1 GCA_018056825.1 Candidatus Sordicultor aquaticus | reverse complement strand
AGTTTATCCAAGTCATCGCTATACTCAATTTCAGCATCAATATTATTTTTCTCAATAAAGGATTTGAGATTCTGATAGAGAAGGTTGCACTTTTTGCAACCAGCTCCTAAGACTTGTACTTTCACTTTATTCACCCCTTTTAAAAGATAAGTTCATAAACTGAACCAGCTATAGCTGAAAATAAAACCACCAGGATAATAAAGGTCATCCCCTTTTTGAACCCCATAATTTTATTGATTAAAATCATACTGGGAAGACTGAGGGCTGGACCGGCTAATAGGAAAGCAATAGCCGAACCAGAGCTCATCCCCATCTCGATGAGGCTTCGGGTGATAGGAACTTCGGTAAGAGTGCTGAAATAAAGAACAGCACCAATTACTGAGGAAAGAATATTAGAGATAAAACTTTCTGCTCCAAAAAGTTTCACAATCACCGCAGCTGGAACCAAGGCCTTAAGAGCCGAGGCGATAAATATCCCAATAAGAAGCATGAGAAAGATTTGTTTGAATAAACTCCAAGATTCCCGGTACCAGCTTTGCTGTTGGTCGCGGTTGAACAAGAAATATCCCAACAGGAAAGCACCCGCTAGTAATATTCCTTTGAATAGATTGGATCCAACCATATAGATAGCAATAAGCAGAAAGATAACCATTAACCCTTTCCAGGGTATCACTGCGATAGAGGAAGTTGCCATTCCTTTTTGTTTCATTTCGCGAATCTGGGCTTTACCAAAGAAAAGATCCATTACTGAGCCAATCATGAAAGCCAGGATTATTGCAGAAATAGAACGTGCCCAACCAATTTTTCCCAGCATAGCGGCAGAGATGAAGATGGCGGCGGTATTAATTGCTGGACCGGAATAAAGAAAACTGGTAGCTGGCCCGATACCGGCTCCGATTTTATACATAGAGGTAAACATGGGTAGAATTGAACAGGAACAGACTGCCAATATAGCACCTGCGAAAGAGGCGATGCCGATGGCTACCCATTTATTGGCACCTGGACCAAAAAATCTAAGTATGCTCTCTCGATCTAATAAAGTAGCGATTGCTCCTGAAATTAGAAAAGCCGGCAGGATTCCAAGCAGAAGATGCAAAGGATTAAGATAAGTAAGGATGGTATTGAGCCCTTCTTGCAAAGCGGTTTGCCACATTTACATCTATTCCTTTTCATTCTTAACAATATCTTCAGCCAATTTGATGATTTCCATGATTCGCTCGTCTTTGATATGGAGAATTTTCATGACTCCCCTCTGTTCGATCTCAACCAGATTGGCTAAAACTAATTCTCGAACATGACGAGAAATAGTGGTTTTATCGATAGCCATGGTTTTTTCAAATTCACATTGGCAGAGAGGTTCTTTAGCAATCCGCTTTAATATCTCTATGCGCCAAGGAGAAGAAAGAGCCTTAAATATTTTATAAACTATTTCCATCACTTCCTTATTTAATTATTGTAATATTTTACAACTATGCAATATTTATGTCAATATTTTATTAAATTTATGAATAGGTGCCCTTCTCCAAGTTGGTTTTTTCTTTCCATTATCCTGAAAATACCGTGATTATTGATGAGTTAACAGTAATGAGTAAAAAAATGAAAGGCACCCACCCCGTAACTCCGTGACACCCCTCCGTTGGATAGAATTTTTTAGGGATCTTTTTCATTGTTTGATTTTTTATTTCCCTTTCGGGAGGGGCTTAGGGGTTGGTTATAAGTTTTGCTTTATTTTAATTATCATCTGGTGCCACGAAATAGCATAAAGGTCTATCCTTAGAAAATGTCCAACCTTGGTGGGTTTTGTATGACATCTGAAATTTTTGATTAAGAAATGGATTAGCGGTATTATCTTGTTGTCAATTTCAATATGTTTTACTAAGGAGTTGGAAACAATGCGGTTCTAAAACTGGTTAGCACTATTCATATAGAGGTGTTTCTACCGAGTCTCTTCTTCGGTAAATTCCATTACTGCTTCATCATTTTCGGTTGGTTCCAAAGCTTCTTCGGTAAAATCCATAAATCCCTCCTCATTTTCGGTCGGTTCCAATTCCTCTTCAGTAAAATCCATTACTGCTTCCTCATCCTGGATTACCTCTAAACCTTCTTCTTCTAAAAGGTCAATTTCTTCTGGAGTAAAAACCATATCTTCTTCACCATATTCGTTTGTTTCCTCTTCTGTAAAAACCATCATTTCCTCTTCGTTTACTTCGGTTTCTACCTCTTCCAGAGTAAAAACCATAATTTCTTCACTGCTTTTAAATGGATCCCCTACAAGAATTTCTCCTATTTCTTCTAGGTTAAGTATTTCGTTTTCCCGTACTTGGTTGAAGTTAGTGATCTTTCTCCCGAAAAAGCGGTGTTGTGGGGAATGGGAACGATAGAGAGAATATGTTATAACGGTATCCTCGAATATCTGTGCAATAGAGAAACCCTTTCCGACCTCCAGATAGGCAAATCGTAGAGAGTTAAAATAAGAATTCATAAAGAGAGAACGAAAGTGTTTAGCCCATTTTTTATCCCGGCAAGTATCCTCGTAGTGAACAAGGGGATCCTGATATTCCATAGAGTAGAGGTTAAAACTCCCCTTCAACTTCTCCCCTGGGGATTCACTGATATCCAAAAACCTTCGTTCTTGGGCCAGAATTTTTGATACATCACTGGAACGCTTAAGACCGATATTGAAATATCCTGGAAAGCCTAACCTTTCTTTTTCTTCTCCACTTAGGGGAAAGACCTGTCCATCACAAAAAACCCAGTTACTCCAGCTGGCGTTCCAGTACTTGATATCTCTTCCGTAGCTTGGGATGTAGGTATCACAACGAATACCTTCCTCGCTTCTAAAAGCTCCTCTCCAGGCTTTCGCCCGGGTTTGGACGAGAAGTGCTCCCTGGATACCCTTTCCACCCATACTCTTTACTTTCTGCTCGATACTATGAAAAGCCGTCGATTTTGGCACTTCTTTGAAGGTGACCCATAACCATTCTTCTTCCTGGTCTTTTTGGGCTTGAAAAGTAAAATGCCAGTATATTGCTCCTTCTGCTTTTGATACTGGTAATACTACTAAAAAAATACCAATAAAAAACAAAAATATTAGAATCCATCGCATAAATTTCTCCTCCTTGAAATAACAATCATTTAAAAAAACGAACATAAAAAGTTTTTATTCCTTTGTCAATTTTTTTCTTATTCTTGGTCTTCAGTTTCCCTCTGACCCTTATAGTGGCTTCCACTCCTATTTCTTGAGCTACTTTAATCTACCCCTCAGTTTGTCAATAAGAAGATAATCAATTAATATTCTCGGAATGATAGAATTAATAAAGATGTTACTCTGAGCGGTGCTTTCCCGTATGAGGATCTCATCTGAGGACGCAAGCGTCATCCTGAGGTTTCGTGTATTCCGAAGCCGTGAGGATCTCATCCTTTATTTTTTACAATTTATCTATCCTACGATTTAAAATAATTCAAGAATCAAGACCTGACCCCAAATTTTTTGACTAAAATAAATATCTCTCATCCCGACCTTCTCTCATCATAGAAGAATAACCTAAGTGGATATGTTGTTCTGAGCTCTCGCATTGTGATTGCGTGAGAATCTCATTAACTCAAACCGTCATCCTGAGGCTTCGTTTTTTGAAGCTGTAAGGATTTCATCTTTTATCTTTATTCTTAATTCTGAACTTCCACCAATAAAGTGGAAGCGCTAAGAAGTAATAATACAAGCATTTCTTTCAGACTATTCTAGAATCATGTATCTTAAAGAAGAATAAAGTTGAATTTGGTTGTGGACATTACGGATATACTAATTCTTATGATTCTAATTTTTATATAACTGGGATTCCTAATCCCTTACATATTTTCTTAGCAAGTTTATGGGGATTTCGGTATGTCGAGGAATAGTTTCAATTGCTCCTGAAGACGGATTCATCCACAGAGAATGTGCCTTTCCTTCTCTCTTAAGATAACAACCATATCTTCGCAAATGCCGAAGAAGGATTTGTCTTTTCATGAAACTGCAATAATGTCACAAATAGCATCTTCAGATAACCCGCGCAAACTATCCCTGCGTCTTTCTTCCAATATAAGTAGAATTGCTTCAGCCAAACTTTTTTTACATTCTTCTATTGTTTTTCCTTGTCCATTAGCCCCTGGTAGCTCTGGACTGTAAGCAATGAACCAATCCCCGTCTTTTTCAATAATAGCTGTAAATTCATTATGCATGATATTCCTCCAAAAAACTTCTCTACTCAAGAAGCTAAAAAATGATTTTTCTTTATTCCAATC
>JAGPEW010000108.1 GCA_018056825.1 Candidatus Sordicultor aquaticus | reverse complement strand
GAAAAAGAAAGAGAAAAATTAATTTATCGAGAAAAAGGAAAAGAGGAGAGAGATAGAGCCATAGAGCAGCTAAAAAAGGAAATAGGGTTAATAGCTGAGAAGGAAATTGCCGAGGAGAAAGAGCTGTGCGCAATAATAGAAAAAATGTCCAAAGCAAGGGAAGATATCTCGCAAATTCGGTGTTCTCTAACCGAGATAGAAAAAGAGAGAAAAAAGATAGAAGAAAGAGAAAGGGAGAGAGAAAAACTGAAGTGGGAGATGCAGGCTCTTAAAAAAGAGATAGAAGAAGCATGGGAACTTCTAAAAAGAGAAGAAGAGATAAAAGGAGAGCATATAGAGAGATTAAGGGAAGAGGGAAGTAAGATTTGGGCTATAGAGCGCGCTAGAGTGGAAAAGAGAAATGAGGAAAAAAGAATAGAAAAAGAGGAGAGGAGTCTAAACGAAAAAATTGATTTGGCTCGGAAAAAAGTCCAGGAAATAGAAAGAGAACTAGGGGAGAGGGAGAAAAAAATAGAGAGAACTGTTCTTTTAGAAGAGAAATTAGATTCTGAGTTACAGGAGTTTTATCGAGAAGAGAAGAAATGGGGGAATTTTTGTTCTGCTTCTTCATTTAGTGTGGATATAAAGAAGTTAGAACGTTCTCTACAAGAAAAAGAAGAATTGTTGTCCAAGAAGAGATTTATTTCTGGGGCAGGTGAGGAATTTGCTCGAGTACAGGAGCGTTTTTCTTCCTTAAAAGGGAAAAATGAATTATGCGAGGTGGGTCTATCTTTGGTGAAAGAAGGTATTTCTCTGGCTCAAAGAGAAATCAAGAAAAATTTTCAAGAATTTCTTTATCAGGTAAATAAAAGTTTTTCTACTTTTTTTACTGAAATTTTCCCTACGGGAGAGGCTCGGCTATTTTTTCAAGAAGAGAAAGCAGAAATAGAAGTGCGCTTGCCAGGGAAAAGAAAGCAAAATTTATCTCTTCTTTCCAGTGGAGAAAAGTCATTGGTGGCATTATGCTTCCTATTTGCGGTTTTCGAAGCCGCCCAATTGCCCTTTTGTTTTTTAGATGAGGTGGATGCTAATTTAGACCATACCAACAGTTTGCTTTTGGCTCAATTATTAAAGAATATCTCCCGAAGCCGGCAAGTAGTAGTGGTAACCCACCAGGAGGAAGTAATGGAAGCAGCAGACCAAATAATTGGTATGACTATGAATGACCCTGGAGTTTCTCAAGCAGTGTGTTTGGATGGGAAATCTTTTCAATAAAAAAGGAGAAAGATGATGGAACAAGGAAAAAAAGAAACTATCTGGCAAAGATGGGTAAAAGGTATGGGAAAAATGAAAGAGGAGGTAAAAGAACATTTTTCCCAACTATGGAATAAAAAAGAAATAGAGGAAAAAGACTGGGAAGAACTGGAAGAATTACTCATTCAGGCTGATATGGGACCTGCGCTATCTTTAGAAATAGTGGAAGATTTCCGGGAATTCAAAAAGTCTCATGGAGAAGATAACTGGCAGGAATGGTTATATAAGAAGTTGCTTTCTCTCTTGGAGAATAACGATCCCTCTCTTTTTGCCTCAGCGGAAGACGGGGAGTTAAAAGCTATAATTCTTTCTGGAGTTAATGGAGTGGGAAAGACCACAGTAGCTGGTAAATTGGCTTTTCTTTTCAAAAATAAAGGAGAAAAAGTTAATCTTATTGCTGCTGATACTTTCCGGGCTGCGGCTATGGAGCAATTGGAAGTCTGGGCGCAAAGAGCAAAATGTCACTATTTCCGGGGGACCGAAGGGGGAGACCCTGGAGCAGTAGTCTTTGATGGTATCAATTCTGCTCGCAGTGGGGGAGATACTTTAGTTATCATTGATACAGCAGGAAGGTCTCATGTTAATAAGAATTTACTTGCCGAACTGGAAAAAGTAGTGCGGGTTACCAAAAAGCTAATTCGTCCCTCTAATCTGGAAAGTATTTTAGTTCTTGATGCTTTGGCGGGTCAAAATGCTTTTGTGCAAGCTCAATCTTTATTTCCAGTAGCTGACCTTAGTGGTATTATTCTCACTAAATGGGATAGTCAAGCTAAAGGAGGAATTGTTTTTCGGATTAGTAAAGAGTTTCATCTTCCAGTGAAATATTTAGGGGTAGGGGAAGGGATAGAAGATTTGATTCCTTTCAACGGAGAGGAATTTGTAAGAACGATCGTCTATTAGAACTGTAGGGAGAAGCTGATTCTTTGTTACTTCCGAAAAGAAAGAGGCAGCCTGTAGTACAATTCCTTTCGGGGTTTCTTGACAGAGGGCGAAGAGCCGATTATTATCTTATATGTTTGAGCAAAAAAGGAGAGTTTTTTGATGTTTGAAGCTTTAACCGATAGACTTAACAATCTATTTAAAAAATTGCGGAGTAAAGGTAAATTATCAGAGGAAGAAGTAGATACCATTCTTAAGGAGTTGAGAATGGTATTACTGGAATCCGATGTTTATTATCGAGTAGTTAAAGACCTTACCTCTCGAGTAAGAGAGAGAGCAGTGGGAAGAGAAGTAATGGAGAGCGTAACTCCTGGTGAAATGGTAATTAAAATCCTGTGGGAGGAAATTCGCCAGATATTGGGGGGAGAAGCTCAAGAACTGAATCTTTCTGGTTCTTTTCCTGCTTTAGTGATGATGGTGGGGTTGCAAGGTTCAGGTAAAACCACCACCTGTGGGAAATTAGGAGTCTATTTGAAAGAAAGAGGGTTTTTCCCTCTTTTGGTATCTACTGATACCCGCCGTCCCGCAGCCAAAGAACAGCTGAAGATTCTTGCTCAGGCAGCAAATTTAGAGTTTTTTGACGATCCTCGAGCTTCTACTCCTCAGGAAATGGTTAAAAAAGCTCGGGATTACGCTCGAGAAAAAAGCTTGGATGTAATTTTAGTAGACACTGCAGGGAGGTTGCATGTAGAAGAAGAACTTCTCGAAGAACTAAAAGAGCTGGTGGAAAAGGAAAACTTTTCCGAGAAGCTTTTGGTTTTGGATGCTACAACTGGGCAGGAAGCGGTAAAAGTGGCTCAGAGTTTTGAAAACTGGGTGCATCCTACTGGGCTTGTTTTAACTAAAGTGGATACTGATGCCCGAGGGGGAGCGGTTCTTTCTATTGTAGCTCAAACTGGATGGCCAGTGAAGTTAGTAGGGATGGGTGAAAAGCTCAATCAACTGGAGGTTTTCCATCCCGATAGAATGGCTAGCCGGATAATGGGTTTAGGAGATACTTTAACTTTTATCGAAAAAGTAGATCGAGCTATCAATGAAGAAGAAAGAAAGAAATTAGAAAAGAAAATAGAGAAAAAGGAGTTAGATTTTAATGATTTTTTAGAAGAACTGCAGCGGGTGAAAAATGTAGGGTCTTTTCAAGAAATTCTAGATATGTTCCCCGGTCAGGTGCGAGGAATGATTTCTCAGGAAGATGGGGAGAGAAATCTAAAAAAAGTGGAAGCCATAATTAACTCTATGACTCGCGAAGAGCGGGAGAATCCTTATATTATTGATGCCAGTCGTAAGAGGAGAATCGCTCGAGGTAGTGGTACAACAGTTCAAGAAGTTAATAAACTACTTAAACAATTTGAAGATTTTCGCAAACTATGGAAACAAATGAAGAAAGGCCGACCTCTTCCTTTTTCGGGAAGGAGAGGGTTTTTGGGCTTAGGAAGATAGAGAGATGAAAGGAGAAAAATAGGAAATGGCGGTAAAACTAAGATTGTCTCGAATTGGTCGTAAACATCTTCCCTACTATCGAATTGTGGCTATTGATTCTCGAAAAGCGAGAGATGGTAGGCCGATTGAAATTCTGGGTAATTATTCTCCCATAGCTAATCCCCCTTTGTGGTCTCTGCGGAAGGAGCGGATTGATTACTGGATTTCTCAAGGAGCAGAAGTATCTGATAAGGTTAAAGCCCTTCTTAAGGGAGTAGAAATCTTGGAGGCTCAAGACAAGTGAAAGACCTAGTTGAGTTTATAGTTAAAGCTCTAGTAGACCATCCTGAAGAAGTAAAGGTTTCTGAGGTAGAAGGAGAACAGTCAGTGATTTATGAAATTAGAGTATCTCAGGAAGATATGGGAAAAATAATTGGTAAGCAAGGGAGGATTGCTCGAGCTATTCGCACCATTGTTAAAGCAGCGGGAGCAAAAAAAGGAAAGAAAACGGCAGTAGAAATTTTGGAGTAGATGATAGTTAATTCAAAGTGAAAAAAATCCTGGTAGGAAAGGTTCTGAAAGCTCAGGGGTTAGAAGGAATGGTAAAAGTGCTTCCTCTCACTGATTTTGCAGAGCGCTTTTCTCTCGGAGG
>JAGPEW010000107.1 GCA_018056825.1 Candidatus Sordicultor aquaticus | reverse complement strand
GGGGAATTCTTTCCCTCCTTGCACCGAGGAAGACGCTTTTCCTGCCTCGGTTGTCCTTGTCTTTTCAGTTTTTATTTTTTTGCTTCTTCCTTTTGTTTTTGGGGGATTATAAAGGGGCACTCCCCTTTATAGTTTGGGGTTATAAGGGAGGCGAAGCTCCCATTATTGTTGTCTACAGGATAGATAGGAATGATATATTAGGAAGGATTTCTTCCAGAAGGAGGTTCAAATGGACAAAGCAAGGATTTTACGAGCAGTAGAAAGTAGCTATATTAAAGAAGTTCCTGAAGTGCACCCCGGAGATACAGTGCGGGTAACCATTAAGATTGTAGAAGGCGATAAAGAAAGATTCCAGAATTTTGAGGGTTTAGTAATTGGAGTGCGAGGTTCAGGAATAAACCGTAGCATTACAGTGAGGAAGGTTTCTTTCGGGGTAGGGATAGAACGTATATTTCCTCTTCACTCTCCTTCCTTAGAAAAGATTGAAGTTCTGCGTCGAGGAAAAGTAAGAAGAGCTAAGCTATATTACTTAAGGAGTAGAAGCAGCAAGGAGTCCAGGATTGCAGAAAAGCGAGAAATCTAAAAAGAAGAGTGCTTGGCGGGAATTGATAGAAACCGTCCTCTGGGCTCTCGTTATAGCGCTTTTGATACGCTATTTCATAGTAGAGGGATATTATATCCCTAGTGGTTCTATGGAGCCTACTTTAGTTCCAGGAGAGAGGGTTTTAGTAGCCAAGTTTATTTATCATTTTACCGAGCCTCAAAGAGGAGATATTATAGTTTTTCGCTATCCTCTTGATCCTCGTAAAAACCTGATAAAAAGAGTAATAGGTTTGCCGGGAGAGAAGATTAAGATTGAGGATGGTCTTATATATATAAATGGGGTTCCTTTAGAGGGAGAACTTTTCGCTCGTCCTTATTACGATATAGGTTATTATGGTCAAGAAGAAAGAGAAATTCCTGAAGATTCTTATTTTGTTTTAGGCGATAATAGTAGTAATAGCGATGATAGCCGGTTTTGGGGGTATGTGCCTCGCCGGAATATCTTAGGACGAGCTTTTTTAGTTTATTGGCCACCTCAACGGATTAGAATATTGAGATGATAGAAGAATTTCTCTGGGAAAGGGGATATTCTTTTATCGGAGGCGTAGATGAAGCAGGAAGAGGCCCTTTAGCTGGGCCTCTCGTGGCTGCTTGTGTGGTTTTACCTCGCTATTCTTATCTTCCGGGAGTGAAAGATTCTAAGTCTCTTTCTCCTTCTCGAAGAAAGGAATTATATCGAGAGATATGTTCTTCTGCCTGGACTATAGGGATAGGAATGGTAGGAGAAAAGTTTATTGATACTGTGGGTATTGAAAAAGCCAACGTTTTGGTTTTTCAGGAAGCTATTTACCGAGCATCTTCTTCTTATTTTCCCGATTTTTTAATTTTAGACTGGGTCAAAATTCCCTCCCTTCTTGTTTCTTCTTGTTCTCTTCCTCATGCGGAAAACAAAAGTGCAGCGGTAGCAGCGGCTTCGGTAGTGGCTAAGGTATTTAGAGATGAAATTATGGAAAACTTCTATCAACCTCTTTTCCCCCATTTCAGCTTTTCTCAACACAAAGGGTATGGTACTTCTCTCCACCAAAAAGAGATTGAGAAGTGGGGTTTAGAGAGTTGCCATCGTCTGAGCTTTTGCCGAAAATATGGAAAACCGAGCTAAGGGTAGAAGAGGAGAGCTAATAGCTCAGAAATGGATAAAGAGTAAACTTCATTTAGATATTTTGGAAACCAACTTTCGCTCTCCCTGGGGAGAAATAGATATAATTGCTAAAGACCGAGATACTTGGGTGTTTCTGGAAGTGAAAACGAGAGAGAGTTTAAGAGCTGGGCTTCCCGAAGAGGCAGTCACCAAAGAAAAGCAAAATAAAATTCGTCGTTCTGCTCTTTTTTACTTGCAAAAGAAAGGTTATAACCCGGAGGAAATTTATTTTCGTTTTGATGTTTTAGCTATCCGTCAGGAAAAAGGAAAGCTACAATTTTCTTATTATCCTGGGTCTTTTTAGAGGAGGTGCGGTTTTGTTAGCTAAAGTATCTAGTGCCACAGCTTGGGGAGTGGATGCCCGTTTAGTAGAAGTAGAGGTAGATGTGGCTTCAGGTCTTCCTTCTTTTCAAATAGTGGGTCTTCCTGATACTGCAGTGCAAGAGGCCAGGGAAAGAGTGCGTAGTGCCGTTAAAAATAGTGGTTTTTTCTTTCCTGGTGGTAGAGTAACAGTTAATTTAGCTCCTGCTTCCTTAAAAAAGAGTGGGAGTGAGTTCGACCTTCCTATCGCTCTGGGAATATTGGCTGCTACTGGACAGATGAAGTTTGTTCCTCCTTCAGTGGTAGCATTGGGAGAATTATCTCTTTCCGGGGAGATAAAACCGATAGCTGGAGTTCTTCCCGTAGCTCATTTCCTTTCTGTGGAAGGGAAAAATTACCGTTTGTTTTTGGCTCAAGAGAATACCAAAGAAGGAGCCCTGGTAGAAAACTTGGAAGTTTACGGTTTTCATCATCTCAACGAGGTCTGCGATTTTTTGCAAGATAAAATAAATTTATCACCTACTATTTTAGACCGAGAAGCTCTTTTTTCTTCAGGAGGAGAGGGAGAAGACTTATCAGAAGTAAAGGGGCAAAGAGGAGGGAAAAGAGCTTTAGAAATTGCTGCTGCTGGAGGACATCATCTTCTATTAATCGGCCCTCCTGGTTCAGGTAAAACTATGTTAGCTCGAAGATTACCTTCTTTGCTTCCTCCCTTATCTTTAGATGAAGCAATTGAGGTAACCAAAATCCACAGTGTGGCAGGTTTCCTTTCTGAGGAGCGACCTTTGATTTCTCAGCGTCCTTTTCGTGCTCCTCATCATACTATCTCTGATGTAGCTTTAATTGGAGGGGGGCAATGGCCTCGCCCGGGGGAGGTGAGTTTGGCTCACCATGGAGTTTTATTTTTGGATGAGGCTTTAGAATTTAGACGTAATGTTTTAGAGGCTTTACGAGAACCTTTGGAAGTGGGTAAAATCACTGTGGCTCGTGCTTCTACTACTATTACTTATCCTGCTTCTTTTATTTTAGTGTTAGCTTGTAATCCTTGTCCTTGCGGATACTTAGGTGATACTAAAAAAACCTGTACCTGTTCGTATCAACAAATTGCCCGATACCGGGCTAAATTATCAGGTCCTCTTTTAGACCGCATTGATTTGCAAGTGGAAATACCCCGTTTGGATTTTTCTGAGATTGCTTCGGAAAAGAAAGAAGAAACCTCCCAGGAAGTGAGAGAAAGAGTTAAAAAAGCTCGAGAAATCCAGGCGGAACGTTTCCGAGAAGAGAGAATCCGTCTCAATGGTCAAATGAGCGCTCGTTATCTCCGCCGTTTCTCACCTGTGCAAGGAGAAGCTAAGAAACTTCTTGAGGCTTCTATGGAATCTTTAGCCTTAAGTGCTCGTGCTTATCACCGCATTCTCAAAGTAGCGAGAACTATTGCTGATTTAGAGCAATCAGAGACTATTCAATTAGAACATGTGGCGGAGGCTATTCATTATCGTTCTTTAGACCGGAAATACCAGGAGCCTTAAAGTGGAAGAAAAGGATTTCTGGATTGCTTTTAACCACGTGATGGGCATTGGTCCTACTCGTTTTCAAAAACTATTAAATACTTTTGGTGATGCCCGAAGTGCCTGGAGAGCAGGGGTGAAAGAATTAAGTGAGGTAATTGGCCCTGGTATAGCTCAGAAAGTGGAGGAAGAGAGAAAAAAGATTGAACCGGAAAAGCTCAGAGAGAAAATAGAAGGCAAAAATTTTAAAATTCTTACTTTGCAGGATGATGATTATCCTCCTCTTCTTCGTCATATTTCTAATCCTCCTTTTTTGCTGTATATGTGGGGTAATTTAGATTTTCGTCAGTTTGATTTTTTTATTTCCATAGTGGGTACGCGTAGACCTACTCCTTATGGAAGAAAGGTAACCAGAATTTTGGCTTCTGATTTGGCAAAAGAGAATTGGGTAGTGGTGAGCGGATTAGCTTTGGGTATTGATGGAGAAGCGCACAGTAGTGTAGTGCAAGAAGAAGGAATTACGGTGGGGGTTTTGGGAAGTGGCTTAGAGGTAATTTATCCTTCTTCTCACCGAAAATTGGCTGGAGAGATAGTGGAAAAAGGAGGCGCTATAATTAGTGAATATCCTCCTCCCTGCCCTCCTCGCCCGGAAAACTTTCCCCCTCGTAATCGGATTATCAGTGGTCTAACTCAAGGAGTAGTGGTGGTAGAAGCTCCCCAACACAGTGGGGCATTGATTACAGCA
>JAGPEW010000106.1 GCA_018056825.1 Candidatus Sordicultor aquaticus | reverse complement strand
GCCAAAAACAAAGAAGCTGCTTGGCTGTTTATGCAGTGGTGTACTCGTAAAGAGTGGCAACCTGAGTTTGCTAAGTTAGCTACTACAGTGGTAAGACAATCTGCCTTTAAAGATCCAGCTATTGCTGAATTAAATGAAAAAATGGGTGGTTACTATACTGTAATGCAAGAAAAAGGTCATCTTTTTGCTGGTTGTCCTCCTCTACCTATGCAGACACCACTGAACGAACTTTATCTCCAATGGATTTCCAAAGCAGTGGCTGGGGAAATTTCTCCTGAAGAGTGCCTGGATAACTTAGCTAAAGAAGCCGATAAATTGATGGAAGATCTAGGTTACTAGGAGGTAAAAGAGCTTGCGAGCAAATAAAGCTCAAGTGTGGGGGTTAATATCCCCCACACTTATTTTAATGATTCTTATTGGGGTAGTTCCGGTTATTTATGTTATTTATTTAAGTGTTTTTAGATATAGCGTATTTTCCCGGACGGGAATGATTTATATTGGTTTTGATAATTACCGGAACTTGATGTTTGACTCCAGCTTTTGGAGTTCTCTCAGTTTAGGACTCTCTTTTGTATTTTTTTGTTGTATTATTGAACTTCCTCTTGGCCTTCTAATTGCTAATTTGTTAACTTACGAATTTAAAGGTAAAGGTGTTTTCAGAACTATTATGGCCTTGCCTTTAGCTATGGCTCCAGTTAGTATTGGAAGTATGTGGGTTTTACTTACCAATCCTGATATAGGTCCGCTTCCTTATTTCTTGGGAAAAATTGGAGTTAACTACAATATTGGAGTAAATGCTACTCAGGCATTTGCTACTACTATTTTTATGGATGTTTGGCATTGGACGCCCTTTGTGATTTTAACTTTTATGGCAGGATTGGCTTCTTTACCTAAAGACCCATATGAGGCTTCGTTGGTAGATGGGGCGAATCGGTGGCAGACCTTCCGCTATATTACTTTGCCTCTTTTACGGCCGGTAATTTTAACTACCTTGTTTATTCGTCTTATGGATACTTTCCGAATTTTTGATGAAGTATGGATGTTGACTAGCGGTGGTCCGGGAACAGCTACTCGTTTTGTTAGCATTCATCTGGTAAGAGAAGCCTTGCGATCTATGAATTATGGATACAGTTCAGCTATGTCACTTTTCTTGCTTTACTTAACTATTGTTATTTGTTGGTTATTGTTGACTTTTATTTCTGCTAGTCAGGAGGAAAGTTAAATGCAGGCTGCTGCTAAAAAGAAACTCAGGCTCTTTTTTATCTATGTTTTGTGTATTTTGATAGCAATAATTACTTTGTTTCCTATTTACTGGACGTTTGTGGTATCGGTTCAGTCAAAGCTGGAGATTTTTTCTGGGCCTAACTTTTTTCCTCCTTCTTTCCATAGTGAAAATTATACCCGTCCTTTTTTCCAGGATGTATACGGCCGTTATTTGGTTAATTCTCTGATTATTGCTACTGGTAATACTCTTTTAGTAATTGTTTTAGCGGTGATGTCCACTTATGCTTTTTCTCGTTTTCGAATTCCTGGATCAAACAATATCTTTTTCTGGACTATCACCAACCGAATGGCTCCAGCGGCGGTTTTTATTGTTCCCTTCTTTTTGATATTTAGCCGTTTAGGATTGAGAGATACGAGAATTGGTTTAATTATCCTTTACTGTATTTTTAATTTGCCTTTCGCTATCTGGCTTTTAAAAGGAATGATGGATTCTATACCAAAAGAGTTGGACGAAGCTGCTATGATTGATGGTTGTTCTCTTTGGGGAGTATTAGTGAGAGTAATTCTTCCTTTGGCTCAACCAGGTATTATGGTTACCGCTGTTTTGACCTGGATTTTTGCTTGGAATGAATATTTATTCGCTTCAGTTTTAACCAATGTTAATGCTCGGACTATGACTACTGGCTTAATTGAGTTTGTTACAGTAATTGGTACTAATTGGGGTGAGATGGCGGCAGTTTCTATGGTTTGCCTTATTCCGGCGGTAATATTTATTAGTATAGCTCAACGACATATTATTGCTGGCCTTACTTTTGGAGCGGTAAAGGATTAGGAGGATGTTTATGCGGATTCTACCTATGAAGACTAACTTATTTGATCGAATTTTTATTGGAGCAGTAGTTATGTTTGGTGTGCACCTTTTTTGGGTGCGCTTCATAGAACAATTTGTCCCCCTTTATGTAGCCACTGTAGGTTGTCTTGCTTTTTTGGTGACTTTAATTATAACTGGATAATAAATAAAGGAGGTAAAAGCTTGCCTCCTTTATTTATACTAAATATATTTGCTTGTAAAAGCTGCTAAACTACCATAGTGTCTAATCCGGTAAGTATTCTAAAGCTCTGTAACCAACTGCTAAATATAAAAGAAAGAGGGAAGCTGAAGCTTCCCTCTTTAGAGATTAATAAAGATTGTGATAGTATGTTTCTATTCCTAAGTAGTTTTCAAAAGCCTCCGATAAAATATCTCCACTTTGAGATAAGCTAATAGCTACGTGATGCTCAAAACCATTATTGCAAATATAGCTCAGTAAATCTTGGAGGTCTTCAATTTCTACTACTCCTATTCCTCCAAAAGTCTTTACCTGATCAGGAGTGATTTCGCCTTCTGCTATATAAGATGTTACATTACCCTCTTCATCATTGGTAGCTAAACGAGCCAAAGTTACCTCTCCCTGAGGTATAGTTCCATAACAAGTTCCGTAAGCTTTTTCTTTGGAAACGGAGGAGGAGATGATATCACCATATCCCATTTTGGCTCCTCGAAGGAGTGATTTGGGAAAATTACTGCAGTGGAAAAGAATAGCTTTATCGGGGTCATCGCCAAAGTTGTTGTTCCAATCCACAAGAGCAGATGGTTTTTGAGAAGCTAGTTGCAGAGCATACATGGCTAATCCTCCCACCAGGTCTACTTCGCAGGCTGCAGGTATCAGATTTTCGCTGAACATACTCATTACTGTACAGGGCATAATGCCATAGTTTTCTTCAATGGAGTTCCAGCATTGGAAAGAAAAGAGGGATACACCAGTTGCTTTAATCCAGTCTTCTAATACCACGTGAAGTTTAGCCATTTTGACCAGCGCTTCTTCAGGAATCCCGGTAGTATCAATGTAGTCTTTTATTTCTTTGACTCTTCTCTTTACTTCTAAGTTATTGTTATCCAATTTATTCATGTTACCAATTATTTCTGAGAGGTCTATAGTTTCTACTGATATCCCATAACTTTCCAGAATTTTTTCTGAAAAGCGAACGGTATTAAAGGCAGCAGGTCGTGCTCCTACAGCTCCAGCTTTCAGATTTTTGAATCCTTTTACTACTCGGCACACTCCTGCAAACCACTCTAAATCCTCTCCAAAAATTGGAGAATCAGGGTCCTCAGTATGATAAGAAGTTAAAGAAAAGGGAATCTGGAATTGCTTGAGGTTGTTGCATATCGATAGTTTACCGCAAAAGCTATCTCTTCGGCTTTGAACGTCTAAAGCGTTAATTTGGTCGGGGAAGGCATGCACTAGAACTGGGACGTTTAACCCTGAAAGACGGATGGTTTGAGCGGCTGCTCGTTCATCACCGAAGTTGGGCAAGGTAATTATAATTCCATCTATACGGTGGCGGTTTTCGTCAAAGATACGGGCACATTTTTGAGCATCTTCCCAGGTTTCAATAGTACCAAATTTGGTGTCTTCAGTGCTGGGAGCTATTACTTCAAAACCTTTTTTCTTTAAGACTTCTAAAATTTTGTTTCTTCCCTCTCTGGCCAATTCATCGGGGAAGAAACCCCGGTTACCTACAATTAAACCAAAAGTTTGTGCCATACTTATTTCTCCTTTCATGTTAAAATGTTAAAAAAGTTTAACATTACTTAAATATCGAGTTAACACTTCTATCTTACCATATTTTCGAAATAAAAATTAAGAAAAGGGAGGTAAGGTAAATGAAGAAGACACTGTTATTAAGTTTGGCGTTGGGTTTTGTTCTTTCTCTTTCCGGGTTAAGCTGGGGAGCAGAAGCGGTTGATGTGCAAGGTTCCACTACTATTTTGCCTATTATGCAGATAATAGTTGAAGAGTTTATGGCCCAAAACGAAGATATAGAAGTTACTGTAGGTGGAGGTGGTTCAGGAGTAGGTATTTCTGCTCTTTTAGATGGAGTAATCGATATAGCTATGGCTTCTCGCCAAATGAAAGAAGAAGAATGGCAGAAAGCTAAAGACAAGGGTTTAGATATTCGGGAAATAGAAATAGCCAAAGATGCACTTTCGGTTATAGTTAATGCCACTAACCCTATTTCGGAAATTGATATTGATACTCTGCAGAAAAT
>JAGPEW010000105.1 GCA_018056825.1 Candidatus Sordicultor aquaticus | reverse complement strand
ATTAAGCTACATTAAAGCCATTGGGATAAATTTAAAAAGTAAGGGTATGGTTCAAGTTTCTATGAACCTTTTAGATTTTAAGAAAAGCACCATTTATCAGGCTTTTGAGCTGGTGAAGCTGGAAGCCAAGCGATGGGGGGTAGAAGTCAAAGGAGGAGAAATAATCGGTCTTGTGCCTCTGGAAGCTTTAGTAGATATAGCAAGCTTTTATCTGGGTATTCCTGAGCTCTCAATGGAGCAAGTTTTGGAATACCACCTGGGTGATTATAGTTAACCGTAAATATTAAGCTCTTTAGAAATCTTAAAAAATGTTTGTAGGGATATAATTGTTTTTACCCGACTATTTTGTCCTACAGTTGCTAGGATAAAATAGTCTCTAACTGCCAGATACTCTGTCAAAGTCAATGGGGCTGTCTCCAGAAGTTCTTTTTCTATCACGTAACTTAGTGATGAGTATATTGGAAGCCTTGAGCTTTTCTCTAAAATTGGAGTAGAACCTCACCTAAGAAAGGGAGTAAAATAAGGAGAAATGATATATTATATAAGTAAGTATTTAGCTATCTTTTTGTTAAAGGTTTTTTGTTCTTTTCGGGTGACAGGGGTAAAGCATATTCCGTCGCAAGGACCTTGTATTTTGGTAGCTAATCATTCTAGTAATCTTGACCCTATCGTGCTGGGGTGTGCTTCTTCTCGTCGGGTGTATTTTGTAGCTAAAGAGGAGCTTTTTCGTAATCCTTTGGCTTCCTTTTTTTTGCGGCGTTTGGGGGCTTTTCCTCTCCGTCGGGGAGAGGGAGATAAAGAAGCGGTGAAGAGGATTTTTTCTCTTCTTAGGGAAGGGAAGGTGGTGGGTCTTTTTCCGGAAGGGACTCGTAATCGAGGGGAATTGGGAGATTTTCAAAGAGGAGCTCTGAAACTTCTCCTCCACGCCGGAGTTCCAGTAGTGGTAGCTGGCATTAAAGGAACTTATGAAAGCTTACCCCGAGATAAGAAAATACCTCGTCCTTTTCCCATCCGGGTTAGCTTTTCTTCTCCTTTTGAAGTTAAAGGTTGGAGTGTGGAAGAAGTGGAGAAAAAGATTAGGGAGGAAATGGAGGCATTGTTGAGTGAGAACGATTGAAAAAGGAGTGCTTTTAATCTTTATGTTTCTGTTGGCTTTTTTTTCTGTGGCAGAAGGAGCTCCTTGGAAGGTAGAAAAGATCATTGAAGAAGTGGGAGGCGATTTACCTCTTTTAGATTATCCGGTGGGTATTCTGGTAGACGACCAAAAAGATAGAATTTTAGTTAATGATTGGGGAAATAATAGATTTCTTTCCTTGAGTGAAAATGGGCAAATACAAAAAGTTCTGGCCAATTTGAAAAGCCCAGCAGGGTTGGGGAAAGACGAAGAACGGGGAAGAATCTATATCGTGGAACAAAAAGCTAATCAGGTAAGAATTGTAAACAGTGATGATTTTTCTAATTTAGGTGTTTTGAAGGCTAAAAGCTCTTTACAAGAACCTCGAGGAGTTTGGATAGACGAAGAGGGGAAAATATACGTAGCTGATACGGGTAAATCTCGTATAGTGGTTTTTAACCCGGAGGGAGAGGAGCTCTTTACTTTGGGAAAAGAAGGTATGGGAAATGACGAGTTTTATTATCCTCGAGGAGTGGCAGTAGATGAAGATAGCCATATCTGGGTAGTGGATACTCAACATAATTGTATAAAGGTATTTGATGGGAAAGGCAAATTTCTCTTTCGTTTTGGCCAAGGAGGAGAAGGAGAA
Source organism: Candidatus Sordicultor aquaticus (assembly GCA_018056825.1). Taxonomy (GTDB): domain Bacteria; phylum Atribacterota; class Atribacteria; order Atribacterales; family Caldatribacteriaceae; genus Sordicultor; species Sordicultor aquaticus. The sequence goes on along the minus strand of JAGPEW010000105.1, from coordinate 2,568 downwards.
GAAGATTTTAACCAGCCCCGCTATTTATTTATTAAAGGAGATTGGGTTTTTATTTCTGATTATCGCAACCATCGCATAAAAGTTTATAACCGGGAGGGGGTTCTCCAGGAAATAATTGGAAAGGAAGGGTCGGGTGAAGGAGAATTTTCCTTTCCCGAAGGTCTCTGGATAGATGAAAGTGGCAAATTGTGGGTGGCAGATGCTGGCAATAATCGTTTACAGATTATAGACGTTAATTTTCTGATTAACCCAAAATCGTATTTGGCTTCTTTGTTAGAGGAGGGAAAAGACGAAGAATTTAAGCAAGTGATGGAAGGACTTTCTGCTAAAGAAAAAGAAGACCCCGAAGTAGCTCGCCTGTTATTGGAGTTCTTTCGAAAAAAAGGAGATTTAGACCAGGCAATTTATCAAGCAGAGGAATTATTTTTGAATGATAGCGAGAATCGAGATCAGTGGAAGAAAACTTTAGGGGAGCTTTATTACGAAAAAGGTGTTTATCTACGGGGAGAGGGAAAATTAAAAGAAGCCCAAGAATTCTTCCGCAAGTCTTGGCAAAATGATAATAACCATTCCCTTTTTCTTTATCTCTGGACTTCTTTTCTTCTTTTGGGAGGCTCCAACCTTTTCATTCTTATTCTAGTAATAATTCTTTTATTTTTACTTATTATATTTTTCCGTTTAAGAAAAGAGCATTATAGAGGGTGGTAACAATGGTAAGGAGAGCAGCGGTGGCAGGATATTTCTATCCTGGTAGTGAAAGAGAATTACGTCTAATGATTAAAGAACTTTTTTATTCTGAATCAGGTCCTCGGGGCAGAGAAGAAGAATTAGCAAAAGGGAAAGAGGTAAGTGGAGTAGTTAGTCCTCATGCTGGTTACCTCTATTCTGGAGCGGTAGCTTGCTGGTCATTTTACTCTCTTTCTCTGGCTTCTCCAGTGGATACCATAGTTATAATCGGTCCAAATCATCGAGGAATGGGTAAAAGAGTGGCTTTAAGTGACGCTGATTTCTGGGAAACTCCTCTGGGAGAAGTAGCGGTAGACCAAGAAGCGGTGGAATTTCTGGCTTCTCATTATTCTCTTTTCTCTTCTGACTCTCGGGCTCATCAACTGGAGCATTCTATCGAGGTCCAGATTCCATTTTTGCAGTATTTTCTTCCTTACCCTTTCCAAATTTTGCCCATTACTGTTTGGGACCAAGCTTTAGAAGTAGCTTTAGAAATGGGTCAGGCTTTACAAGAGCTATCTCGAAAGCGCAAAATTGCAATAGTGGCTAGCAGTGATTTTTCTCATTATGAGCCAGCTCAGATAGCAGAAACAAAAGATAGGCATGCTATATCCTGCATCACATCTTTACAAACTGAGGAGTTCTACAAAGTGATCAGGAGGGAAAATATAAGTATTTGCGGTCCAGCAGGGATTGCTGCTTTGATGGAGTATCATAAGAGCCGCTCACCAGAGCAAGGGAAGCTTCTCTTTTACTCTCACAGTGGAAGGGTAACTGGTGATTATCAAGAGGTAGTAGGATATGCCTCCCTTCTTTTTCCTATTATCGCAGATTGAGGAATGATTTATTAAACCCCAGTTGCACCATAAGTTCCAGAAATTAGCCTATATCAGGCCTTTAATTTGGGGAATTCTCATTTTCGGGCAGAGATTTGCAACTGGGGTTAAGAAGAGGATAACTTGGGACTGAAAATTAACTTTAGAGAGGTAGGATAATTATGGCAGCTACTAAACTGAGTATTATTGGAGCAGGAAGTGCAACATTCTCTCTGAGATTGGTAGGGGATCTCTGCAAAACAAAGGAGTTATCTGGTAGTCTGGTGTCTCTTATGGATATTGACCAGGATAGACTAAGCGCAGTGCATATCTTAGCTAAAAAATATGCTGAAGAATTAGGAGTGAATTTGAAATTTGAAACCACTACTAGCGTGGAGGATGCGATAAAGGATTCATCTTTTGTGGTGAACACAGCCCTGGTGGGTGGACACAGTTATCTGGAAAAAGTTAGACAAATTTCTGAGAGATATGGCTATTACCGGGGGATAGACACTCAAGAATTTAATATGGTTTCTGACTATTATACAATTAGCAATTTTAACCAACTGAAATTTATGTATGATGTGGCAAAAGTGATAGAGAAATTTTCTCCTCACGCCTGGCTTTTACAAGCGGCAAATCCGGTTTTTGAGTTAACCAGTTTAATATCCAGGACAGTTCCTATAAATATGGTAGGTATATGCCATGGCCATCACGGTGTAAACCAGATCCTAGAGGTCTTGGGATTAGATAGAGACAAGGTGGAATGGCAAGTTGCTGGAGTAAACCACGGAATATGGCTAACTAAATTCTTATATCGAGGGGAAGATGCCTACCCTCTGATTGATGAATGGTTGGAGAAGGAACTGGTAAATTGGAAACCCACTAATCCGTTTGATGACCAGTTATCTCCTGTAGCTAAAGATATGTATGAGTTCTACGGGAAAATGCCCATTGGAGATACGGTAAGGAACGGGAGCTGGAAATACCATTATAACCTCGAGACCAAGAAAAAGTGGTTTGGTGA
>JAGPEW010000104.1 GCA_018056825.1 Candidatus Sordicultor aquaticus | reverse complement strand
GTCTTTATGTTTTTGTCTTTCCGGGGGTTATAAGGGGGTTTTACCCCCTTATTGTTCTTTTTAATCTTACGCCGTAGGCACGCTGGAGCGTTGTTCTCCAGCGTTATAGTTTGTAGTCTTTTTCTAATTTGCTTTTAATCTTACGCCGTAGGCTGTTAATAACAAAAAAGCTCACCAACCGTGGTTGGTGAGCTAAAATAAGAGTAGCTTCAGTTTATTTAAACTGCAGAAGACCTAAAACGACTAATGTTTTTTTCAAAGTCACCTTGCAACTTCTTAGCCTGTTCATCAAACTCACTTCCATTCCTCCAAGTGGAGCGAGGGTAGAGCAGCTCACGAGGAACATCTTTGACTTCTTCAGGAACTAAAAAGCCAAATATAGGGTCTTCCCGGAAAGAAGAATTTTCAATACTACCTTCAATTATGGAATGGACAATAGCTCGAGTATAAGTTATGTCTATTCGTTTACCCACTCCATAAGGTCCTCCCATCCAACCAGTGTTAACTAAGTAAGTTCGGGAACCATGTTTAGCTATTTTTTCTCCTAACATCTTAGCATATACCTGAGGATGGCGAGGCATAAAAGGAGCACCAAAACAGGTGGAGAAAGTAGCTTGGGGCTCGACAATTCCTCTCTCCGTTCCCGCCAACTTACTAGTATAACCCAGCAGGAAAAACTCTACCGCTTTTTCTTTGGTTAGTTTAGCCACGGGGGGCATCACTCCAAAGGCATCAGCAGTTAACAAAATTACCACTTTAGGATGCCCAGCCATACCAGGAACAAGAGCATTGGGAATATATTCAATGGGGTAGCTGGCGCGGGTGTTTTCGGTATAGCGAGCATCATTATAATCTGCCTCCCGGGTGAGGGGGTCTACTACCACATTTTCCATAATAGCTCCATAGCGCAAAGCTTCCCAAATCTGGGGCTCTTTCTCTCGAGAGAGATTTATACACTTAGCATAGCATCCTCCCTCAAAATTAAAAATCCCCTTATCTGACCAACCATGTTCATCATCACCAATTAGACGCCGTCGGGGGTCAGCAGAAAGAGAGGTCTTTCCGGTACCAGAAAGCCCAAAAAAGATAGCTACATCATCTTCTCTCTCTCCTACATTAGCCGAACAATGCATAGGAAGAATTCCTCGTTGAGGAAGGAGAAAATTCATAACCGTAAATATAGATTTTTTAATTTCTCCCCCATAAGAAGTACCACCAATTATTACCATCTTTTTCTGAAAATTGATGATAATAAAAGCTTCAGAACGCACACCATCTTCCCCCGGGTCAGCTTTAAAATTAGGAGCACAAACTACCGTAAACTCCGGTTGAAAATTAGCTAGCTCTTCCCTAGTAGCTTCAAGAAACATATTCTCTACAAAGACTGTCTGGTAAGCATATTCATTGATGAAACGCACTGCCAATCTACACTGAGGGTCTACTCCTACAAAACCATCGTAAACAAAAACATCCTTACCTTGAAGATAGGCACATAATTTACCTTTTAGACGCTCGAATTTTTCTGGTTCTATGGGAACATTTATTTTGCCCCAATCTATAGAATCGTGAGTTACTTCATCATCCACTATATAGCGGTCTTGAGGAGAACGACCGGTATATTTACCGGTTAAAACATTAAAAGCTCCAGTAGAAGTTAAAATACCTTCTTCCCTTTTGATAGCTTCTTCCAAAAGCTGGGGAATAACCATATTATAATAAACACACCGGGGGTTACGAATACCAGCTTTGTCCAGAGGATAAAAGAGAGACTGCATTTACTTTTCCTCCCTTACTTAAATTTCCAGAATTTTACCACAATCGGAAAAAAAGTAAAGCAAGCACTGACCTTAAGGCATAATAAAAAACACACCAAGACTCATTGCCATACTGCACGCTTTGTTACCGCAAGGGCCCAAACCATAGAGGATAAACCCCCACCAGCAAAAGTCTTCAGGTAGGACAGAATATGAGAAAACAAAAGCCGGGAAAGACAAAGACTATTGGAGAGGGGAAAAGGTCTTCCGCTATTGTAATAAGAGAAGTAGTATTTTCAACTCTTCTTTGAGATAATGTGGTTATGAAAAAACTTCTCTTAAACTTAACGTTAATTTTTCTTGTGGGATGGGTTGGTTTGTGCTCTGTAGCCTTGGCGGATACTGAATTCCGGGGAGTATGGATAGATGTGCGGAGCATCCCTCTAACCGAAGATGGTATTCGGGATATGGTGAGACGGGTGCATTCGGCTAATTTTAATGCTCTTTTAGTGGAGTCTTTTTATTTAGGCCAAACTATTTATCCTTCTTCCTTCTTAGCTTCTCAAGGGCTACCTTCTCAAATGCCTACTTTTCAAGAAGCTGGTATTGACCCTTTGAACATCATTGTGGAAGAAGCCCATCATCTTTCTTTGCAAGTGCATGTGTGGTTTGATATGTTTTATGTGGGGCTCAATAAGCCTGGAGCTTTGCTTTCTCGCTACCCCCAGTGGGGGGCCATCAACCGAGACGGAAGTACTGGTTATCAGCAAGGGAATAACCGCTTTTTCTGGATTTGCCCTGCTCACCCGGGGGTGAAGGAATTTTATTCTCAGCTCCTCCGGGAAGTAGGCGAAAGTTACCCCATAGACGGGATTCATCTCGATTATCTTCGCTTTCCCGACCCGACTTTAGCTGATACTTGTTATGCTCCGGAGCATTGCCAAGAGTTTGAAGAAAAGTATGGCATCGACCCCCGGGAAATTAGCCCCTTCAGTCATTCGGATCTTTATCGGGAATGGAATACCGTACGCGCTCAATCTTTGACTGACTTGGTGACTTACATCTCAGAGGATTTACACCGCTCATTGCCTCATTTAATTTTTTCCTGTGCGGTGAAACCCCAGGGTTTTCCAGAAGAGTTGAATCCCAGGTCGTTGCAAGATTGGCCTCATTGGGCAGAATTAGGGCTTTTTGATGTTTTCATTCCCATGACTTATAGTTCTCGACCTCCGGAGTTTAAGGGTTTGTTGCTCTGGATAAACACTTTTCTTCCCTCTGCACCCTTTTATAGTGGAATTTGGGGGGTTAACCTTCCTGATTCCACTATTGCTCGAGAGATTAACATTTCTCGAGAGGCAAAATCACAAGGAGTGTCTATTTTTGCCTATCCTTATCTTTCTGTTGAGACCTTGAATTTTTTATCTACTGGTCCTTTCCCAGAAAAAGTCGCTCCTCCTACTATTGAAGAATTAGCAGCTCCGCGGGAACTTCCTCCTCAAGTGAAGCCTCTTTCTTATTATCAAGAAAACGCTCGGCAGATTACTGCTCTTTATACCGATACTGCTATTGTACCTGATGGTGTTTTAGAGAAAAGCTGGGACTCTGCCCGCTGGCAGGCCGATTTTACTCTTATTACCGGGGAAGGAAAGGCTGCACAGGAAACTCAAGTAGCCCTCCTTTATGACTCTCAAAACTTATATATTGCCTTTCTTTTCCATAAAGACCCCCATGAAGTGGTGTCTTCTGTAACCCAGAGAGATGGCCCGGCATTTTATGATGACTCAGTAGAAATTTTTCTGGATCCGGGGAAAAGTAAGAGTTTTTACCATCAGTTGGTGACCAACTTAGTAGGTGCTCAATATGATGGTTCCTCCTTACAAGGAGCAGCCTGGAATGCCAACTGGAAAGCGGGAGTTTCTCAAAAAGACCACCTTTATTCTTTGGAGATAGCTATTCCTTTTTCTGAAATAACTGGAGAGCCGCCTTCACCGAAAGAAGAGTGGGGGATAAATTTTTATCGCAATAACTTGAAGCCCGAAGAATTTAGTGCTTGGTCGCCCACCCCGGGGGTCTATGCTGTGCCTTCCCTTTTTGGAACGGTAGAATTTTCTGTACCCTAAAAAACATCTATGGGGAGTCATCTTGTTGAAAGATAACTCCCCATAGATGCAAGGAGGGGATTTTCTTAGTTCAGATTTTCAATCACTCATTTTCAATCCGAAAGGTATTATAGCTGGTTATTATTTTTTGTCAATAGCTTTTGGCAAAAAAAATAAAAAAAATTAAAAAGACAGCCTGCAGCGCAAGAAAAAAAAGAACAATAAGGGGGTAAAACCCCCTTATAACCCCCGAAAAGATAAAGGAAAAAGACAAAGCAAAAGACAAAAACTTAAAAACTGAAAAATATAAAAGACTACCTGAGGAAAGAAAAACGCTTTCCTCAGTGGGAGAGCCCCTTTATAATCCCCCGGAAAAGGAAAAAATAAAGAATAAAAAATTAAAAGATTAAAGGCAAAACTACTGAGGGAGAAAGGCTTCCCTCAGTCTACGGCGCAAGAAAAAGGCAAAAAACAGAGAG
>JAGPEW010000103.1 GCA_018056825.1 Candidatus Sordicultor aquaticus | reverse complement strand
AGCGTTGGTTTAGGTTTCTCGGGAGGAGAAGCTAAAAGAGCAGAACTATTTCAACTTTTTCTGCAACGTCCTCTTCTTTCTCTTATAGATGAGCCAGAATCAGGAGTAGACCTTGATAATATCAACTTAATTGGAAAGGCTTTAAGCGAGCTCTTAGAAAGAGAACAGGTCAGGACTAAAAAGAGGTCGGGTCTTATCATTACTCACACTGGATATATTTTAGAATATTTAAATGCCGATATGGGACATGTACTTATGGAAGGGCGAATTGTGTGCCGGGGTAACCCCCGAGATCTTTTTGCTGATATTAAAGAAAAAGGTTACCAGGAATGTCTGAGGTGTGAAAGATGAAAGTAAAAGAAGATTATTTAAGAGAAATAAAAGAAAGAGCAGAAAAAGCTTTAAATAAAAAAGCACCCTTAGGCCCTGATGTGGACCTTAGTGAATTTTATCTTTGTTCCCCTCAGGAAAAAGTAGATAGTGTGGAAAATATCTCTGCTTCTTTGCGAGAAGCAGCTCTTTATGCTGGGGTAGAGTTAGGAGAAGGTAATAGTTCGGCCACTTATCTTCAAGTGAATCGTTCAGCGGTTTACGAAAAGATACAGGATGCCTTTCGAGGTAAATTAGAAATTATGGCAGTGAGCGAGGCCTTGGAGAAATATCCAGAACTCTGGGATTACTGGTGGGGGTTAGTGCCTGTAGATGCTGATAAATATACTGCTTTTTCCGAAGTTTGTCCCATGGAGGGGTATTTTATCCGAGTTTTTGCTCATCAAAAAATAGAAGTTCCTCTTCAAGCTTGTCTTCTCCTTTCTGAGGAGTCTCGAGTACAGAGTGTCCATAATTTGGTGATATTGGAAGAAGGGGCCGAAGCTAATTTAGTTACTGGTTGTGCTTCGGTTCGAGGTAATGAAAAAGGTGTGCACATTGGAGTTAGTGAGTTTTATTTAGGAGATAATTCTCATCTTTCCTTTACTATGGTCCATAACTGGGGAGAGAATTTCCATGTTCGCCCTCGAACTGTAGTAAAAATGGGTAATAATTCTTTCTATAGTAATACTTATGTTTTGCTTAAACCTCTTGCTTCCTTGCAAACTTTTCCTCAGGCTATCATGGAAGGAGAAAATGCCGATGCTAACTTTCAGAGCATCATTTTTGCCAAGGGAGATTCTTACATCGATGTTGGTTCCTCTTTGCTCTTAAAAGAGAAGGGATGTCGAGGTAACTCAGTTTCTCGAGTATGTGCTGCAGACAATTCTCAAGTTTATACTCGGGGAAGACTGATTTCTTATAATGATGAAGCACAGGCTCATTTGGAGTGTAAAGGAATACTGTTTTCTAAAGGAGCGGAAATTATTTCTATACCAGAGTTGGAAGTGCATGGAGCTCCTCGTAGCCGTTTGTCTCATGAAGCGGCAGTAGGTCCTATCGAGGAAGAAGCAGTGAATTATTTGCGGTCTCGGGGTCTTTCTCGGGAAGAATCTTTATCCCTTATTACCCGGGGGTTTTTAAATATTGATATTCCCGGGATTCCTGATGTGCTGAGGCGTTACATTGATGAAGTAATTCGTCTCACTTCTCGGGATATTATGTAATAATAAGGAGGTTTGGTTTTGTCGGTTCAAGCTTATATCTTGATTCAGGTACAAACCGGTAGAGCACAGGCTATTAAAAAGGAGTTAACCCAATTACCTCAATTTTTGCGGGTAGATAGGGTTATGGGTCCTTTTGACCTTATTGCCCTGGTAGAAGTAGATAATAACCGGGAAATTGGAGAATTGATTCTCAAAGAAATTCAGTCTCTGAGTGGAGTAAAAAGAACTCTTACTTGCCCGGTAATACCTTAACGACTATGAGAAAAAAAGAGAAAATTTCTCCCCGTCAGGAAGAAATTTTGCTTTTCATTCAGGATTATTATAAAAAAAATGGCTATCCTCCTACGGTGAGAGAAATCGGGGAAGGAGTAGGTTTATTATCTTCTTGCACTGTTCATTATCATCTCGAAAAATTGGAAGAGAAAGGGATGATAAAAAGAAGTCGTTCTAAAGCTCGCACTATTGAGCTATGCTTTCCTTACCAAGAAAATAACTGGGTGGAAGTTCCTTTTCTCAATGGTTTTTCTCAAGACCCTCTTTTTTTACCTCGTAATCTTTTAGGGGAAGGAAATTTCTTTTTCTGGCAAATAGAAAAAAATAACTGGCAAGATTGGCATATTCTAAAGGGAGACTGGGTCTTGGCTAAAAAAGAGGAGATAATAAGCGGAGAAGGTTTAGTCTTGATTGTTAAAAATGAGAGAGGAGAAATTTGGAGGGTGGATGGTAATTCGTCCTTCTCTCTGGGTGATGGGGAAATTATAGGAAAAATAATAGGAATATGGAGAAAACTATGAAAGAGAATTTTGTCTTTCGCCTCCCCCCCGAAGTTTATTTTGGTGGAGGAGAGGGCCAGAAAACTGGAGAATTGGTAAAAAGATGGGGAGAAAAAGCACTTCTAGTTACTGGTACAAAATCGATGAAGGAAACTGGAATATTAGAAGAAATTCTTCAATCTCTGGAAAAATCCGGAGTGCAATATGTTGTCTTTGATCAGGTAGAGTCTGAACCCTCCCTAGAGACAGTAGATAGGGGTTTAGATTTGGCCTATAAAGAACGATGTCAACTGGTTATTTCCTTAGGAGGGGGAAGTGCTCAGGATTGTGGTAAAGCTGTTGCTGGGTTATGTGGTAATTCTCCTACTGTGCTACCTTATTTTGAGGGGAAAGCTCTTTCTTCCCCGGGAGTTCCCTGGATAGCTATTCCCACTACTGCTGGAACAGGTTCAGAAATGACTACTAATGCAGTCCTTACTGATTATCGTAGGAAACTAAAGAAAAGCTTTCGCAGCCCTTATCTTTTAGCTAAATTGGTGATTATTGACCCACTGTATACTCGATTTATGAGTCCTTACTTAACGGCGACAAGCGGCATAGATGCACTGGTTCAGGCTTTAGAGGCTTACGTAAGTCCAGAAGTAAATCCGGTAAGTGAGGTCCTAGCTGAAGAAGCGATAGAGCTACTATGGAAGTATCTTCCTCAGGCGGTAAAAGAAGGACAAAATTTGCATTATCGCAAGCAGGTGGCAAAAGGGAGCATGATAAGTGCTATGGCATTTGCTAACTCTTCTTCTGGCCCTGCTCATGGATTATCTCACATTGTAGGTCCAGAATTTTCTGTAGTTCATGGTGAAGCCTGTGGGATTTTTTACCCTCGGGTGGTAGAGTTTAATCGAGAAGTCTTGAAAGATAGATATGAGAGAATAGCTCGCTTAGTGGGTATAGAAGAGAAAGAGGACAACCTGATTGACAAATTTATAGAAGCCTTTCTAAATTTAATGAAGGAGATTGGTTTGCGAACTAGTTTAGAGCAACTGGGGATTAAAGAAGAGATGCTTCGAGGAATAGTAACGGAGGAGAGAATAGGGAGAAACCTGCGAGAAAATCCCCGTCCCATAGGGAAGGAAGAAGCCTATATTCTTTTAAAAGCTTCCCTTTAGGAAATGAAGTTAATTTATCATTTTTAGGAGGATTGGACTTATGGAGTTAGTTAGAGAGGGAGACAAAACCTATCGCTTTGGAGATTGGGGAATAAAGTACCTTTTTCGAGGGCCTCGCCTAGACTGGGGGGTATTTTATCTTAAACCGGGAACTAAGTTAGGAGCTCACTATCATAATCAAGTAGAAGAAACTTTTTTCATTTTGGAGGGTAAAGGGTTTCTAAAGACTGAAGGACAGGAAATCACCTTGGAAAAAGGATGCGCCTTACATCTTAACCCGGGAGAAAAACACGACCTTTATGCTCTGGCAGATTCCTTTTTGCGAGGCATTTTTATAAAGAGTCCTTATTTACCTGAAGACAAGGTGGATTGTTCTATATAGCACTAATGGGTTACTGTCCCCTTGTAATTCTGGGAAAACAAAGTAAAGTAGAAGAAATAAAAAATAGTAATTTTTACCTATAGGTCTGAATAAAGGCCAGTGAGTTGCACTGGAGTCAAACCTAGGAGTGTAACTATAATGGTTTTCGCCGGTAACTATTATAAAGAAAGAGAAGAAATAATTAATAATCTCAAAAATAGGCTAGCAGACTGCGATCTCTGTCCTAGGAGTTGCAGAGTAAATCGTTTAAGGGGAGAGCGAGGTTTTTGTGGAGGAGGAGCACGAGTAAAAATAGCCAGTTTTCACTCCCACCGGGGAGAAGAATTTCTTTTAAGTGGTAGTCGAGGTTCAGGTACTATTTTCTTTTCTGGTTGTAATATGAGATGCGTTTATTGTCAAAATTATTCTATAAGTCAAGGAAGAGAAGGAGAGGA
>JAGPEW010000102.1 GCA_018056825.1 Candidatus Sordicultor aquaticus | reverse complement strand
GTCTCGGTTATTTTCAATAGCCTCTCGAGTTTTAGGAGGTAAAAGAGATAAATTTTCCAGAATCCCCTCCCAGTTACCAAATTGTTTAACCAATTTTACTGCTGTTTTTTCTCCTATTCCCGGCACACCAGAAATGTTATCTGATGGATCTCCACTCAAAGATAAAACATCAACCCACTGTTTGGGGGAAATACCCCACTCTTTTTGAAACTCTTTTAAGCTAATCTTCTTCAAATTGGTAACACCTCGATAGGGTTGGAGAAGCAAAGTTTTCTCATCCAAAAGCTGGAGCATATCTAAATCAGAGGTAACTAGAAAAATCTGAAAATCAGAAGAGGCTCTTTCTTTAACACTTCCCATTAAGTCATCACCTTCCCAACCCGGCATCTCTAACACCCCAAAATTCATAAGCTTTAAGAGCTCTTTGACTATTTCTATCTGAGGTTTTAACTCATCAGGCATGGGTTTGCGTTGCGCTTTATAACTTTCCTGTAACTGGTGACGAAAGGTTTTTTGAGGGTGATCAAAAGCTACTATGATATTAAAAGGATGATAATCATCAAGTAACTTTAAAACCATATTCAAAAACCCCAAAGCCGCTCCTGTGGGTAAACCAGAAGAGGTGGTTAAATGAGGTAAAGCATAAAAAGCACGATAAATTAAGGAACTTCCGTCTATTACCACTAAGTTTTTATCTTCCATTTTCAAACTCCAATTCGATTGACAAAGAAAAAATTTCCTTTATAATTTCTTAAGAAAGCCGAAGTGGCGGAATTGGCAGACGCACTAGACTCAAAATCTAGCGGGCTCTGCGCTCGTGCGGGTTCGACTCCCGCCTTCGGCACCACTTTTACTCCCCTAGATAAAATCCGGTGTTAGGATGAAGTAGAGCATCTTCTTCTCTTTTTTCGGTGCTAACCGTCACTTCTCTTCCCTCCACCTGTAGTTCTACTTTTTTTATACTCTGCGCTTGTTCTTCAGGCAAGTCAAGCTGCTGAGCAAAAATTTTCTCATACAAAAGAGAGAGCTTTTCCCGAAAAGCTTGATCCTCCCCAAAACGCTCTTCACACTCCCTAACAAACTGATAAATTAATTCCTGGTCTTCTGCAGGATTAAGAAGTAAATTATTCAGGGCTCTTTCATACCCTCTTCTTTCATACGAGTAAAAGAGCGAGCTTAAATTTTTTCCTCCCCACCTCATTATTTTTGCTCCCAAGTAAGGAGAAAGAAAATCTTTTCTTTCCAAGAGGAGGAAGGCTTGGGGCATTAATTTTCGCCAGGCTTCTTCTTTACTAAAAGAGGGATTACCACCTTCTAAGAATATACTTTTCAGATTTTGAATATCATCTTCTTTTAACTGAACGTAAGAAGGAGCATAATAGCGCCATTTTTGAAAAACATCTCCATTATCAGGTTGAGCAATTAAAACCGTAATCCATTCTTCAAGAGCCTCTTCTATTTTACCCAATTGCTCTTCAGTTTTTCCCAACCAATAGCGAGCCTCCCAAAAATTGGGATCTACCTCCAGAGCTTTTCTATACCATTTTTCGGCCTCTTCATAGTTATTTTGAGAAAAATAAATATAAGCAGTTTGATAGCATTCTTCCTTAGTTTGGGCGAAAAGTCCTGGAGTTATTAATAAAATCAACCCCACTATAATGATCAGTTTTTCAACTTTATTTTTCATCCTGCTAACCAAACTTCTCCTCCTTCTAAAGAATCTTTAATTAGGTTCTCTACTTTCTCATTCCAGTCAATACAGAACGACTCTCCTAGCTCTACTGCCCAGCTTTCCTTTTCACCTCTGAGGTGTAGCACCACTGGAAAAGAGCCGGGAAACCGGCGAAGGTAATCTTTTAAGAAATATACTGTTTTAAGAGTATCTTTCTCTTCAGGAATTTCAATATGGACAGTAGAAAGGTTTTTCTTCTCTTCTATATCTATTAACTCTTCAGCAATTATTTTATACTCTCCATTATCCTGTAAATCTACTTTTCCTATTATCCAAATAACTTGCTTTCGAGAAAGATGTTCTTCTAACTGCTGAGCCAGCTTAGGGAAGAAAACTACCTCTACACTGCCTGTTTCATCTTCTAAGGTAACGAAGTACATATCACCCCCATTTTTGGTGGTGATTTTTTTACTTTTGTTCACTATTCCTCTAATTCTCACTTTTACTTCTTGTTTCAAATTGGAAATTTGTCCCAAAGGAACAGTAGCCACAGAAGAAGCAAATCCCACATTTAGAGGATTATCGCTGATATAGAGACCTAGCATTTCTTTTTCCATTCTCAACAATTCTTCCCGAGGAAGTTCTTCTGCTTCTCGGAGGGAGAAATTTTCCCCATTATTATTTTCCTCCCCGAAAAGAGATTTTTGCTTTTTTTTACTTTTTTTCCGGCGAGAAAGAAGAGAAATGTCCTCTAGAGAAGCCAAAAGTTGAGCTCGATTAGGATGAAGTTCATCAAACGCTCCTGCCTCTACTAAACTCTCCAAAACTCTTTTATTAATAACGCGAGAATCTACCCGCTCTACAAAATCGAAGATGTTCGAAAATTTTCCTTCTTTGCGACGGGTTAAAATTTCCTCTACTGCACTACTGCCTACATTTTTTATAGCTGATAAACCGAATCTGATTTTATTTTTTCCTACTACAGTAAAGTTAGCCAAGCTCTCATTGATATCAGGCAATAAAACTTGAATACCTAATTTTTTGCACTCTCCAATGAACTTAGCTACTTTTTCATTATCATTAGCCACACTAGTAAGACAAGCAGCTAAATATTCAGTGGGATAATGAGCTTTCAAATACGCTGTTTGATAAGAAATCAAAGCATAAGCAGCACTGTGAGATTTATTAAACCCATAGCCAGCAAAATATTCGATGAGATCAAATATCTCTTCTGCTTTCTCCTTACTACACCCTCGCTTTAGTGCTCCCTCCACGAATTTAGTTCTCTGTTCTTTCATAACTTCTGGCTGTTTTTTGCCCATTGCTCGGCGCAAAATGTCTGCCTCTCCTAAAGTAAAACCAGCCAATTCGGCAGCGATTCTCATGACTTGTTCTTGATAAACTATTACTCCGTAAGTTTCCCGCAAAATGGGCTCCAGTGCCGGATGAGGGTATTCTATTTTTACTTTTCCATGTTTCCGATTGATGAAATCTTCAATCATTCCACTTCCTAAAGGACCAGGACGATAAAGAGCTAAAATAGCTGTCAGGTCTTCAATATTGGAAGGGTTCAACCTTTTTAGCAATTCTTTCATTCCGCCACTCTCCAGCTGAAAAACTCCTGTAGTTTCTCCCCGGGAGAGCAAGGAAAAAGTTTCTTCATCATTTAGAGGAATTTTATCTAAATCTATCTCCTCATGATGGGTATTTTTAATTATCTGTAACGCTTTTTCTATTACCGTTAAGGTTCGCAATCCCAAAAAGTCCATCTTCAGCAGCCCCAGTTCCTGCAAGGCATCCATCTCTAACTGAGTAACTACTTCTCCTTCACTCATCTTTTGAAGAGGAACATAATTAGTAAGAGGCTGATTGGATATTACTACTCCAGCAGCATGCACTGAGGCATGGCGACACATTCCTTCTATTCGTGAAGCTATTTCCAAGAGCCGTTGTAATTCTTTATTCTGTTTAGCTAAATCTCGTAGTTGAGAATTAGATTCTAATGCTTTTTTTAAAGTAACTCCCGGTCCTCCAGGAATTAATTTAGCAATTTTATCTACTTCTCCATAGCTCCAGCCTAAAGCTCTACCTACATCTCTTACTGCTTGACGGGCCATCATTCTTCCGAAAGTGATAATCTGTGCCACATTGGTTTTTCCATACTTTTCTGCTACGTATTCAATAACTTCTCCCCGCCGCTCAAAACAAAAATCGATATCAATATCAGGCATGCTTACCCGCTCGGGGTTTAAAAAACGTTCAAACAGCAATCCATATTGCAAGGGGTCGATACTTGTAATTCCCAAAGCATAAGACACTATACTGCCAGCAGCTGAACCTCTCCCTGGTCCTACCATTATGCCTTTTCGTCGAGCAAAATTTACAAAGTCCCAAACGATTAAGAAATAGGTAGAATAACCCATCTCCTCAATAACTTTTAATTCATATTCCAATTGCTTTCGAGCCCGTTCTGGAGGAGGATCTCCATACCTCTTAACTAAACCCTCCAAGCACAGACTCCGTAGATACCCTGGGGCATCAAACCCTGGAGGAACAGGAAAATGAGGAAGATTAACTTTTCCCAATTCTAAATTAACCTGGCATCTCTCGGCGATTAAAGAAGTATTTTCTAAAGCCTGAGGACAGTAAGAAAAATCTCTTTCCATCTCTTCTGGTGATTTGAGG
>JAGPEW010000101.1 GCA_018056825.1 Candidatus Sordicultor aquaticus | reverse complement strand
AAACGAACTGGTTTTTTATTGATTCTTCCTCTTTTAGTTCTATTTCTGGGGTTAACTATCTATCCTCTCATTTATATGGTATATATGTCTTTCCATCAATATTCCTTAGCTTCCTGGGAAGAGCCCAAGTTTATTGGATGGAAAAATTACCAAGAGATTTTAAGAGACCACACTGCTTCCTCCAGTGTTAACTTTACTCTATTCTTGCTTTTCACTGCCGTACCCATCGAAGTACTTCTAGGAATTGGTATAGCTTTTCTCATTCGAGATGTATGGGGAGAGAAGGTGCTACGAAGCGCTTTAATTATTCCTATGACTATTCCACCAGTAGTAGCTGGTATAGCTTGGAAAATGCTTTACAATTACGAATTTGGTCCTATAAACTATTTTCTCTCCCTTTTCGGTCTTCCTAAAGCTTCTTGGTTAGGCAGCCAATCTTTCGCTCGCTTGGGAGTGCTTCTCATTGATGTGTGGCAGTGGACTCCTTTTATATTTTTAGTAATTTACGCTGGATTGCAATCTATCCCCCGGGATGTGGTAGAAGCAAGCCTTGTAGATGGAGCTAGTGGCTGGTCGGCTATGCGCCATATAGAGCTACCACTTTTACGCCCCCTCATCTGGGTGATACTTATCATCCGGGTAATTGATGTTTTAAAACTTTTTGATATCGTTTATATGGTAACTTTTGGTGGCCCAGGCTCAGCCACTCATTCTTACAGTTTTTATATTTACAAAGTAGGAATATCTTTTGGCTGGGATGTAGGATATGCTTCTGCTTTAAGCATCATTCTTCTTTTAGTAGTTACTATTTTAACTAATTTACTCATTCGATTCTTACATCTATCAGAGACCTTAGGGCTTTAGGAGGGTAAAAAAAATGAAATGGCTAACTAAAACAGTTAAAATTGTCCTTATTGCAATAGTAGCATTCTTTTTTCTCTTTCCCGTATACTGGTTAGTTACTACAGCTTTCAAAAAAAGCGAGGACTGGTTTACCTGGCCTCCTTCTTTTTTTCCTCAGCATTGGACACTGGGTAATTTTTCAGGATTGGAGGGAGGGTTTTTTGGTAGTGTTACTACATCCATTTCTACTATTACTCCTTATCTCATCAATAGCATCATTATAGCGCTACTTGTCGCTTTAATTTCTACAATTATTGCTGCTTTAGCAGCTTATGCTATTTCTCGGTTTAAGGTGGGAGGAATGAGATTTGTCTCCTGGATTATTTCCATTCGGATGCTTCCTCCCATTGCCGCCGCCTTACCTCTTTATGTTATTTTCAGCCATCTCCATCTTATAGATACTTGGTGGGCACTAATTTTGTCTCATCTGATTTTTACCACTCCCTTCAGTACCTGGATACTTATCACCTTTTTTAATGAAATTCCTCAGGAATTAGATGAAGCAGCTTTCGTGGACGGGGCAAATATTGGGCAAACTTTCTGGCATATAACTCTTCCTCTCAGTGCTCCGGGGTTAGCCTCAGTATCTACATTGGCTTTTATCCAGAGTTGGGGAGAGTTTCTAATGGCTTTGGTTCTCACTACCAGTGAAAATGCCCAAACTCTTCCCATTTATTTAGGCAGGTTTATAACTGGATGGAGAATAGCCTGGGGGCCGCTAGCTGCAGCGGGGTTAATAACTATGCTTCCGGTTGTAGTGTTCTCTCTTCTTATGCAACGTTATCTCTTACGAGGTCTCACTTTTGGGGCAGTAAAGGGCTAAAATTAGCTTTTCTGTTGTTTCCTTTTAATTCTTTTTTTGCCTGAGCTATTAGAAGTAACAGGAGAGATAGGTAATGTCACTAAAAAAGTACTCCCCTTATTCAATTCGCTCTCTACTTCAATTTTTCCTCCGTGAACTTCAACAATTTCTTTAGAGATGGCCAAACCCAGACCTGTTCCTCCTTCTTCCCGAGAACGAGCCTTGTCCACCCGGTAGAAGCGCTCAAAAATATGAGGTAAATCTTGAGGAGGAATGCCAATCCCAGTATCAGCAATAGTTATTACCGCTGTTTTATCTTTCCGGACAGCCGAGATAGAAACTTTTCCCTGAGGAGTATATTTGATAGCATTTTCTAAAAGATTAAACAAAAGTTGTTTTAATTTCTCTTTATCCCCTCTTACCACAAGGTCTTCTGCCACTTTTATTTCCAACTCCAACCCTTTTTCTTGAGCAAGAACTTCTATATTAGCTACTAAATCGGTAACCAACTCTCGAAGATTAACTTCTTCAAAATTGTATTGTTCTCGCCTAATATCGCTCCGAGCTAAAAAAAGTAGTTTGTCAATTATTGACGACATATAAGAAGCTTCTTGAGAAATGGCCTCTAAAGCTTCCTTATACTCTTTTTCTTTTCTCTCCTTAGCGAGAGCTAGGGTGGCTTCTGCTTGAATAACAGATAAAGGAGTACGCAGCTCATGAGAGGCATCAGCAGTAAATTGCTGCTGACGACAAAAAGCGTCTTCCAAGCGAGCTATCATCTGATTTAGAGTAAGAGCTAACCTTCCCAACTCATCTTCACTATGCACTTCTATGCGATGGCTCAAATTTCTTTCTCCTATTTTTTGAGCGGTACGAGTTATTTTATCTACTGGACGAAGTGCTCGGTCAGCTAAAAATAATCCCCCCATACCAGCTAAAAATATCATTACTAAACCAGAAAGGATAAAGATAGTACGTAATCTACCCAAAATATTTTTTATTTCATCAAAATAGCGACCTATCAGTAATACAAAGGAAGTCTCTCCTACAGTAACTGGTGCAGCATAGAATCTAATTTCTCTATTATAGGTGGTAGTGATATTAAAAAATAGGGAGTTCCCTTCGGCTACCTCTTGCACTATTGGTACAATATCGGAAGTATCACTAAAAGGTCCGGAACTTTTCCACAAAAGACCCTTAGGGTAATAAACCAAGATAATTTCTCCTAACTCTCTTTCTACGCCGATATCAACATTGCCCCCCAAATCTCGCAGTAAACCTTGCAATTTAATCGATCGGCTTTCTAAACTATCATCAAAATTCTTATACAAGCTATGATAGAGAGTAAAATAGGACACAGCAGCAAAAATAAGAAGCAGAAGACTCATAACTATGAGGTACCAAATGGTCAAGCGAAATTTAACACTTTTAAAAAATTTCATAGTTCTCTTAACCTATAGCCAGCTCCTCTTACAGTTTCAATGATGCTTTCTTCTCCTTCCTTATCCAGTTTGTACCGCAGTCGACGAATATACACATCTATAACATTGGACATGCCCTCGAAATCAAAATCCCACACTTTTTCCATAAGCATAGTCCGGGTAACTACCATATTAGGATGACGCATAAAGTACTCAAGTAGCGCGTATTCCTTAGTGGTTAATTCGATTTTTTTATCACCCCGCCACACCTCTCTGGTTAAGGTATCCATCACCAGGTCGCCTACCTGGAGTTTTGGAGCTTTAGAAAGAGCCTCTCGCCGCAAAAGAGCTCTTACTCTGGCCAAAAGTTCGCTAAAGGCAAAAGGTTTAACCAGATAATCATCAGCCCCTGAATCTAGACCCTTTACTCTGTCCTCTACGCTATCTTTTGCTGTTAACATCAATACGGGAATATTAATTTCCTTAAGACGTAATTCCCGACAAACGGTAATTCCATCTTTTTTAGGTAACATAATATCAAGGATTATCAAATCATAGGGAGTACTTTCAGCCATATATTGCCCTTCTTCTCCATCATAGGCAATATCAACCGCATAGCCCTCCTCTGCTAAACCTTTCTTAACAACTTCAGCTAAACGTTTTTCGTCTTCCACTACTAAAATACGCATTTCATTTTTATTATACTAAAATTTCTCAATTTTCATCTTAAATTAATGTTGAATTCACCGCTTTTTCATTTTCCTGGATTAAATTATCCTCAGACGAGAAAAACTCGTCAAATAAAATAAAGAGGTGATAAAGAATGAAAAGGAACCATTATTTCGTTGGAATTTTGGTGGCACTGTTAATTAGTGTGGGACTTAGTGTGGCAGCTTGTGCTCAGGAAGCTATACCTGAGCAACCCATGATGCCAGAGGAACCACCGATAGAAGAGCAACCTCTGGTACCAGAGGAACCACCTGCACCAGAGCGCCTTCCTATGGATGAAGCCATAAAGGCAGCTTTAACTGCTTTTCCTGAAGCGCAAGCAGTGTCTGTCAGGTTCGCTGACCCGCTTCTTGGCAGCCCGGTGTATCTAATTGAGCTCAGCAACGGAATGGAAGTCAAAGTAGATGCCCAAACTGGAGAAGTATTGGGTAGCGAACAATTATCTGAACCCAGCCCAGCAGCTGCTCTTTTACCCCAAACCACCGTTTCTTTAGAGCAGGCAGTA
>JAGPEW010000100.1 GCA_018056825.1 Candidatus Sordicultor aquaticus | reverse complement strand
GAGATTGGTTTTGAGCTAAATAGCCTTTTTCCACTGATTGCTGTAAAACATATTGTACAAAATTCCATATTTCTTCTGAACCTTCTCTGATGCATTGATTTTCTCTCACCACTTGCTCGTAAGTAACATTATGTTTCTTCCAAGTGAAACCTTTATTCACATAATTCTGGATGATGGGCTGTAATCTATCGAACGCTAGAGCAAATTTAGCTTCATTTGTTTTCTTCTCTTCATACTCTCTCCAGGTATTAATGAATATTTTTTTCTGGTCTGACTCCAACAACCCGAATATTCTTTCTGCTGCTTTTTCTTCGTTACTGTGAGCATTTTTTCTATCCTCAGAATATAAAAATGTATCACCAGCATAAACTTCCACAATATCATGGATCAATAGCATGAATTGCACTTTTCCTATATCTACTTTAAAATTGGCATATTCTTCTAATAGAATTGCCATTATGGATATGGTCCAGGAATGTTCTGCCACATTTTCAAATCGGCTACCATCAAATAATAGTGATTTCCGAATGATGTTCTTGACTTTGTCTATTTCGATTATAAAGTTAATTTGCTTTTCTAATCTCTTATTTTGCTCAAAAGTAATGGGGTTCATCTCTAATCTCAAACTCCTCAATTTTTTATTTGGGTGAAGAATATCTAATACGTTTATTAAAAGGGGAGACTTATAGTTCTGACTTGCTCAAATTTGAACATAAGCTTCATTTTCCCTCAAATATTTATTATACGACAAATATTATCACTTTCTTATAATCGATTATAGTTAACCAAAAAAAACAGCCTGCGGCGCTTCCTTTTTCCTGCCATCGCAAGTAGGAACGGTCTACAGCGTAAACTTTAAAGGCAAAATAGATAGAATAATAAGAGGGTAACCCTTCATAACTCCCGGAAAAAATGAAAACCTGAAAAACTACTGAAGAAGTTATATCATCTCTCAGTACATAACAGTCTTGAATTTTTTGACTCCGATTTAAATTGCTTTTTAAAATTTTAGTAGTCTCACAGATTTTGTGGGATACTATAGCTTTTAGAGGTATAATTTTTATAGTTGAAATTGAGATGAGGGAAAGATGATGCAAATTTGTTATCAGTCAATTGGGATTATTCACTCTCCTTATTTAAAACCAGAAGGAACCCCTATTCAGCCCCGAGCCGTTAGCGAGGTATCAGGAACAGTGGAGGTATTCGACCAGTATGCGGAAGGTTTGCAAGACTTAGATGGATTTTCTCACATTATCCTTGTTTATCACTTTCATCTGGCCAAATTTGGTGGTCTTAAAGTCAAGCCTTTTTTAGACCAGGAGCTGAGGGGAGTATTTGCTACTAGGGCTCCTTCTCGACCCAACCCTATTGGCCTCTCGGTAGTAAAATTACTAAAAATAGAGAGTAATATTCTCTTCGTTCAGGGATTAGATATCCTGGATGGGACTCCTCTTTTAGATATTAAGCCTTACTTACCTGAATTTGATTCTCCGATAGTGGAAAAACGAGGGTGGCTGGAAGAGAAACTCTCCAATCTCTCTTGTGCCCGTGACGATGGTCGTTTTGTCCAGAGCTAAATTACTGTGGTAATGACTCTGAGCTTTTAATCTTTGATGTAGCCCTCATGTGATAATGGTGTTTTTTCCCAAAATCGTCAAAATGGAGGTCTTTAAGAGAAAAAAGATGATATAATTCTGTTATAGAAAAATATGAAGGGAGGAGATTAGGTATGAAAAAAGGTAAGTTAAATCTTCTTTTGTTAATGGGTATGGTTTTTTCCCTTGTTTTTGTTTCGGTAGTACCAGCTTTGGCCAGCTTTCCGGAAAAAGAAATAACCTTAATCATTCAGGCTGCTCCGGGAGGTGTTTCGGATGCGGTAGGAAGAGCTATGGCAGCAGCAGCTGAAAAAATTTTAGGTGTTCCGATTGTGCCTACCAATATCACTGGCGCAGCAGGAGCAGTCGCTATGCAAAAACTCAAAGAAAGTCCGCCAGATGGTTACACTGTAGGTTATGTTCCAGTAGAGCTGGCTATGGTGAAAGCATTAGGCTATGCTGATATTTCTCCTGATGATTTTGACCTAATTATGCGAGTTAATATTGTGCCTGCTGCTCTTACTGTTCGCTCCGATGCTCCTTATCAAACCTTTGAAGAATTTGTAGAATATGCTAAAGAGCATCCTGGAGAAATTTTAGTGGGAACTTCTGGAACTGGTTCTATCTGGCACATTGCTGGATTAGCTTTGGAAGAAGCTATTGGTACTAAGTTCACTTTTGTTCCCTTTGATGGTGCAGCTCCCAGCGTAGCCGCCTTAATGGGAGGTCATATCCATGCGGTTACTTGTAGCCCCACCGAAGTTCTCTCCGGAGTTAATGCTGGAGATTTGAAAATTTTAGCCATTTTAGGAGAAAAACGAAGCTCTCTCTTCCCTGATGTGCCTACTGCTCAAGAGTTAGGATACAACATCAACGTAATGGCCTGGGGTGGCTTTGCTCTACCTAAGGGAACTCCTAAAGAGATTTATGACACCATCGCTTCTGCTTTTTTTGAAGCTCTTGAAACCGAGACTTTCCAAAAAGTAATGGAAGAGAGAGGAATCGAAGTTTCTCCTCTGGATGGCCCGGCGTTTCGGGAATTTGCTATGCAACAATTTGAGATGTATATGGAATTAATCCCCCGTGCCTTAGGCACCTTAGAACAACAAAAATAATTTCTGAAGTAACTACGATGGCAGACTTTTTGTTTGGGATTTGTACCGTAATTTTTGGAGTGATACTTTACTGGGGAGCTAACCAGCTCCCCGGTGGAGTATTAACTTTTGCTCTTAACCCTGGATTTTTCCCTAAGATAGTAGCTGGGGGGCTTATAATTTTAGGAGCTATTCTGGCTTATCAGGGTTGGAAACATAAACCAACTTATGATGAGGGAAAATTAAACAAAGAATTAGGCCTTCGCTTTGGAGCTCTCTTGGGGTTAGTATTTTTATACCTTATTTTGTGGGGAAGAGGCTCTTTCTTGTTGAACACTCTGATTTTTCTCTTCCTTTGTCAATTAATAATGAAGTATCGAGTACTTCCTTCCCTTTTGTCTTCGACCGTAATTACTTTTTTAACCTGGATTCTTTTTACTCAAGCTTTCAAAGTTCATCTTTTTTGAACAAGCTAAATCATTGATATGGGATGGGATCTACTATGCCAGATTTGCTAGTAGCTTTTCAACAAGTTTTACAGCCTGGAGTTTTACTTTACTTGATTTTAGGCACTACCTTAGGTTTAGTGGTAGGGACTCTACCTGGCCTTACTGCTACTATGGCGGTAGCCATTTTAACTCCTCTTACTTTTTGGCTCCCTCCAGCAAGTGGTCTGGGAGTGTTAATAGGGGTTTGGAATGCTGCTATCTTCTCCGGAGGCATATCAGCTATTCTTTTAAACATTCCTGGGACTCCCGCTTCTATCGCTTCTACCTTTGACGGCTATCCCATGGCTAAAAAAGGTCAAGCAGGGTTAGCCCTGGGAATTAACGTTTTATATTCATTCATTGGGGGGATTTTTGGAATTGTAGTTTTTCTAATTGCTGCTTTTCCTCTGGCTCGATTTGCTCTCTCTTTTGGTCCCGCAGAATACTTTGCCTTGGGTCTTTTTGGTCTAAGTATGATGGTAGCAGTGTCAGGGACGTCGGTAGTCAAAGGTTTAATCACTGGATTCATTGGTTTAGCCCTTTCTCTGGTGGGGCTTGACCCTATGTTAGCTACCCCTCGGTTTAACTTTGGTTCTACTGATTTAATTACTGGTTTATCTTTCATCCCTCTTATGATTGGAATCTTTGGCTTGGGAGAGGTCTTCTACCAAATGGCTATTGCTCCTTATCAATCTCAACAAGAATCTGGAAAGAAAAAGGAGAGCTTAACTAAAATAGGAAGGATGCTAGTCAATGCTAAAGAATTTATTCAAACTCTCCCTGCTGCCATTATAGGAAGCGTAACAGGAGTTATAATCGGAGCTATCCCCGGAACTGGAGCTGATATTGCTTCTCTCTTGGGTTGGGAGTTTTCTCGTCGAGCTTCTAAACGAAAAGAAGAATATGGTAAAGGCTCTATCGAAGGTTTAGTCGCCACTTGTGCTGCCAATAATGCCTGTTTAGGAGGAGCCCTTACCACTATGATGGCTCTTGGAATCCCTGGAGATGCAGTTACTGCAGTTTTAATCGGTTCTTTTATGATGTATGGGGTTCAACCTGGGCCGGCTATGTTTAGAGACAGATCTGATTTTGTGTTCACCGTAATTGGCTTGATGATATTAGCCAACTTATTTTTCTTGGTTACCGGTTTTATTTTCTCTCGATTTGCCGGTGGTTTTATCCTCCTTCCCAAACCCATTATGTGGAGCACTATTTTAATTCTTTCTCTGGTAGGTTCTTTCTCTCTCAACAATCGACTATTTGA
>JAGPEW010000099.1 GCA_018056825.1 Candidatus Sordicultor aquaticus | reverse complement strand
CCTACTTATTGGCCTGAGGTGATAGAAATTTCTCAAAAACTCAAAGAAGCAAATATAGTTCAGTATCCTATCATTGCTACCTGGGGACAGGCAGAATCACTAGTAGTTGCGTGGCTACAGTATGTGGTAGGTATGGATGGATATCCATTTGATGAATCTGGTAATCCGGTTATGAATCAAGGTGCCTCGCTTGAGGCGTTAAAATTTATGGTTGATAATACGAAAGCGGGTTATTTCAATCCTGCGTGCATAGAATCTTTCTCTGAAGAAGTAAGAAGGGTATTTTCCTCTGGTCAAGCTGCTTTTGCACTCAATTGGACCTATATGTATAATTTAGTAAATGACCCTCGAGAATCACAGATTGCTGGAGATGCTGTGTTAACTCTTGTTCCTGGATTTCCAGAAGGAAGAAGAAGTGCATCCTGTAACGGTGGTATGGGCTTGAGCATTATGCAGAACAGTAAGAATCCTGATGAAGCTTGGCAATATGTAACTTATCTTGCTAGTAGAGAGGTCCAGAAAAAATATAGCCAGAGTGCTTTACCTATATGGAAATCGCTTTATGACGATCCAGAACTTATAGCGCAACAGCCCGAAATTGTCAAAGTTGCCAAAGAGCAGATTTCCTATGTGTTTGATCGCCCTCAACTTTCCTGGTATTCACAATTTTCTGTGATTATGGTTGAAGAATTGCAAGCTGCACTAACTGGAGCAAAGACCCCAGAACAAGCGATGGATGAAGCAGTGGCCAGATGTAAAGAAGTTATGGAAAGATATCGTTAACATCTGACTGGGTGGGGTGAAAAACCCCACCCCTCTAAAAAACTCTTGTGAAACCTAAAAGCTTTAGAAGAAAAGAAATATATTTTGCTTGGCTTCTTATCCTTCCTGCTTTCATTTTTATAGGTATCATAATCTTTTACCCCATGATTCTCTCTTTTTATATGAGCCTTTTTCAGATCGAACTTACCCGAGGAGCTACAGAGGCTCCTTTTATAGGTTTTAGAAACTATATCGAAGTTTTGCGCAGCTCCTATTTTTGGGACTCTATGGGGAGAACAGCTTATTTCACTGTAGTTTCCATTGGTTTGGAGATGCTTTTTGGTTTTTTAATTGCCCTGCTTTTAAACCAAGACTTCAAAGGTAGAGGTTTACTAAGGAGCCTATTGTTATTGCCCTGGGCTTTACCTGTCACAGTAGATGCTATTATGTGGAAATGGATTTTTAATGCTAATTATGGAGCACTCAATGCTTTTTTAACCCAGATTGGTATCATAGACTCTTATCGAGCCTGGCTAACTCGTTCTTGGAGCGCTATGCACTGCGTGATTGTAGCTGACGTGTGGAAAGTAACCCCTTTGGTTGCTCTATTACTTCTTGCCGGATTACAGACCATACCCAAGGAACTTTATGAAGCGGCGGTGGTAGACGGTGCAGGGTGGCATTCATACGTTTTTCATATACTTATTCCCTTACTTACTCCTACTTTTCTTGTGGTTTTGGTACTCAGAACTCTGGATGCTTTCAGGGTCTTTGATATTATCTACATCATGACTCAGGGAGGGCCAGCGAATGCTACCAAGGTAATTTCTTTCCTGACTTATCAAGAAGCTTTCAAATTCTTAAATTTTGGCAAAGGAGCAGCTCTGGCTTATATTATTACTATGTTTGTTGCCTTAATTGCTTTTGTGTATACCAAGATAATGCAAAAACAGGTAGAGTATTGAGGTGAAGCAGGATGGGTATTAAAAGCCAAAAGAGGGTTCGTTCGGCTGTTATTGGTGTATCTTCGATAGTTCTGGCTATTGTTATTCTGGCACCACCTCTCTGGTTATTCATATCTAGTATTGCTGATTTACAGGAACTCTTAAGAATACCTCTACGCTGGCTTCCCGAGAAACCCAGCTTTGAGCGATATAGAGAAATACTTTTTTCTTCGGGGCCAGAAAGTGAGTTCCGGAAAACTATGTGGAATAGTTTTTTGGTGGCGCTTTTTGTTACCATTATTTGTGTTTCTTTAGGGTCACTGGCTGCCTATGCTTTTTCCCGTCTTCAATTTCCTGGTAAAGAAAAAATCCTTTTTGTTCTGCTTTTTTCTTACATGCTTCCCCCGATTGCAGTGATAATTCCTATTTACCGGATTTTCAGCAAATATCAGATACTCGATACAAAACAGGCTCTTATTCTAGTTTATTCGGCTATTTTGGTTCCATTCGTAATCTGGTTAATGCGCACTTATTTTGATACTATTCCTAAAGATTTAGAAGATGCTGCAAAAATTGATGGATGTTCTTACTTGGGTACGCTATTTCGAGTCATTTTTCCTCTTTCTGCTCCTGGAATTGTTGCCACTTTGCTTTTTGCCTTCCTGATGTCCTGGGAAGAGTTTTTTATTGCTCTTATTCTTACCTCTACTCCTCAAGCTAAGACCATACCGGTTGCTATTGCCGAATTTTCGGGGAGACACTCCATAGATTTTGGAATGATGGCCACCGGGGGTATTTTGGCAGCTCTACCACCTATTTTAATAGCCTTTATTTTTCAAAGATATATAGTAGGAGGATTGTTGTCTGGAGCAGTAAAAGGTTAGTTAATTATTCTGAGCTACTTTATCTCTTGCTTTGATATGGAGTAGTGATCCGAAATTGAGCCTTCAGTTGCTCTCCTCATTTGTCATTCCCAGCTGCTTTGTTTATAACTTCCTCTGGTTCCAATAAACTTCTTCATAATGTCTCAAAAAGAGCAGTTTTATCCCGGAGATACAAAGGGAATAAAAGGAGAGGTGTTTCGTTTACAGCTATGGCATTAAACCATTTAGCCTAAATTTACGTTTTTATCTGCAGTTTTCTTCTTTTACTTCATATTGCCTGGAAGACGAAACCATTGTAAAAGAAGGGGGTGTTAAAAAGGTGCGAATCTTTAGGCGATATATAGTTATAGGTTTAGTTATTTTTATTGCTTTTTTTCTGGGAATTTTAGCTGGAGATATTCCTCTTTCTTATTCTAAGGAAGATATGAAGTCGATGGCTGAAAAGGTAGGATTCACTGCTCAAGCTTTTTATACTACAGGTAGTGACCAAGTTTACTACCAAATTGAACAAAACTTAAATGCTCTGGATGAAATCATAAATATGGTGGAAAAAGCGGAAAGTTTTGATGTGGTTATAAATCCTGTAGTAGACAAATTAGAGGAAATTACTATTTCTTACGAGCATATCTCCAATCTTAGACCTCAGATAGAAGAGAAATTAAGAGGAAAGGTAGAAGAATTTCAGGATTTACTTAAAAAATCTAGAGACCAGATTAAAATTCTAGAGAATGAAAAGTCAGAGTTAGAGGAAGAACTAAAAGAACTATCCTTAGAACAGGACGAGGAAATAAAAAAAGTAAAGAGAAGAAGTTTGGGTATGCAAATAGAGTTTAAGACCAAAGAAATTCAGATTTGGAGAGAGTTTATTTCTTTGGAAGATCAAATTTATAATACCATCAAAGATGCCGATCGAATCATTAAAAAGTTTCTTTTAGTTCTATCTGAAAATGCTAAAGTTTATCGTGGTGCTTTAGAGGTAGTTAAGCTCCAGCAAGATATCAAAAGTTTGGCTAATTTTATGAGTTTGCAACAGCTCTCTGATGAACTGATTTCTACCTGGCAGGACCTTCAATATCTTATTGAACTTCTCACTCAGGAAGTTAATAAACTTCCTGCTTTTCAGGAATAGAATGAGTTTAGGATATGAAAAGAGGAAAGCTCAGAAAAATAGGGTGGTGGGTAACTATCCTGGTAATAGTTTTTCTTCTTCTTTGGGGAATGGGCAGTAGGTGGAAATGGTTTTCCCCTCCTCATACTTGGTCTGATATAGCTATCCTTATTCAAGAAGTAGAAGAAAAAACCAAAAAGTTAAACCAAATTTTACAGGAAGCTACCCAGCTAGGGGGAGAAGAAGCAGCCCCTGTAGGCCACTAATTCCCTACCTATTTACCAAAGATTCTTCCTCTTCTATCTGGAGTGGTTCCTCGGAACGATTTTCTTTTTCTTCCCATCTTTTTCTTACCGTAGTAGGAGTCCATTTACCGCAACGACTGCCCCACAGGGCTTTAATGTCCTCTTCTTCCCTTAAAATTACTATCTCGCAAGCGTTAGGACAATCTTCACAATTGAAACTCCGACTTTCAAACTGGCGACTTATTACTTCAAATCCGGAGAAAGCTGTTTTTTCTGGAGCATATTCTAAAGCTAAAATAGCTGCTCCCCAGGCTCCCATTACTCCATGTTCAGGAGGAACGATAATTTTCTTTTTGCCCTGGAAGAAATCTCGAAAAGCTTGGACGATTCCTTCATTAGCAGCTACTCCTCCTTGAAAAACAATGGGGTCTTCTATAGTTTTTCCGGTGGCTAAATTATTGATGAAATTTCGCACCAGAGCTTCGCAAAGTCCCTTAAC
>JAGPEW010000098.1 GCA_018056825.1 Candidatus Sordicultor aquaticus | reverse complement strand
GGGGAAACTATGATAAACTCTAAAAAGAGAAAATGGACTGGTTTTTTACTGATTCTTCCTCTTTTAGTTCTGTTTCTTGGTTTAACCATCTATCCTCTTATTTATATGATATATATGTCTTTTCACCAATATTCCCTGGCTTCCTGGGAGGAGCCCAGGTTTATTGGATGGGAAAATTACCGAGAGATTTTAAAAGACCATACTGCTTCCTCGAGCGTTAGCTTTACTTTATTTTTGCTTTTAACCGCTGTGCCTCTTGAGATCCTCCTGGGAATTGGCATAGCTTTTCTCATTCGGGACGTATGGGGAGAGCGAGCCCTACGGAGTTCTCTACTCATTCCCATGACTATTCCACCAGTAGTAGCTGGTATAGCCTGGAAAATGCTCTACAATTATGAATTTGGTCCTATAAATTACTTTCTCTCTATTTTTGGCTTTCCCAAAGTCTCCTGGCTGGGTAGTCAGTTGTTTGCCCGCCTGGGGGTGCTCCTGATTGATGTATGGCAGTGGACTCCTTTTATATTTTTAGTAATCTATGCTGGATTACAATCCATTCCCCGGGACGTGGTGGAGGCAAGTCTTGTAGATGGAGCCAGTGGCTGGTCAGCCATGCGCTATATCGAGTTACCTCTTTTGCGCCCCCTTATCTGGGTGACACTCATCATCCGGGTAATTGATGTTCTAAAACTTTTTGACATCGTCTATATGGTAACTTTTGGTGGTCCAGGGTCAGCTACTCACTCTTACAGTTTTTACATTTACAAGGTAGGCATATCTTTCGGCTGGGACGTGGGGTACGCTTCTGCTTTGAGCATTATTCTTCTTTTAGTAGTCACTATTTTAACTAATCTGCTCATCCGTTTCTTACGTTTATCAGAAACTTTAGGGCTTTAGGAGGAAAAAAATGAAGTGGTTATCTAAAATAATCAAGTTTATCCTCATCGGAATAGTGGTCTTCTTTTTCCTTTTTCCAGTATACTGGTTAATTACTACAGCTTTTAAAAGAAGCGAAGATTGGTTTACCTGGCCTCCCTCCTTTTTCACTCAGCATTGGACCTTAGGTAACTTTTTAGGATTGGAAGGAGGGTTTTTCGGCAGTGTTACTACTGCTATCTCTACTGTTACTCCTTATCTTGTTAATAGTATCGTTATAGCGCTGGCTGTCGCTTTAATTTCTACAATCATTGCCGCTTTAGCAGCCTATGCCATCTCTCGCTTTAAAGTGGGAGGAATGGGGTTTGTTTCCTGGATTATTTCCATTCGTATGCTTCCCCCCATTGCTGCTGCTTTACCCCTTTATGTCATTTTCAGCCACCTTCATCTTGTCGATACCTGGTGGGCGCTCATTTTATCTCATTTGATTTTTACTACTCCTTTCAGCACCTGGATTCTCATCACCTTTTTCAATGAAATTCCCCAAGAGCTGGACGAAGCTGCTTTTGTAGATGGAGCAAACATCGGGCAAACTTTCTGGCACATCACTCTGCCTCTCAGTGCTCCGGGGCTTGCCTCAGTATCCACCTTAGCTTTTATCCAGAGCTGGGGGGAATTTCTCATGGCTTTGGTCCTTACCACCAGTAAAAATGCCCAGACCCTTCCCATTTATTTAGGTAGATTTATAACCGGGTGGCGAATAGCCTGGGGGCCACTTGCTGCAGCAGGATTAGTAACCATGATTCCAGTAGTGGTGTTCTCTCTTCTTATGCAACGCTATCTCCTGCAAGGTCTCACTTTTGGGGCAGTAAAGGGTTAAATTTGCCCTTACTTTTTTTCTTTTAATTCCTTTTATTCAAACTCTTAGAAGCAACTGAAGTAAAAAGAGGTAATTATCAAGAATTATCAGGTCATAGGAATATTTTCAACTATATATTGCCTATTTTTTACTCATTATTTATCAATTAAAAGAAATAGTTTCAGAAAGGTAAAGTCTCTCTATTTTGCAATAAAAATTTATTCTACTGGTTCTTACCTTCTTTTTTTCGTGTTTTTCGTCTTGCTGTTTGAGCTTTTTTAATGTTTTCTGCTCTGGCTTTCTGTTGAGCTGGCGTGGGTTTTTCTCTTTCCGGAACATTTCTTCTATCCCGAGCTTTAAATATATCGCCCTCTATATGTTCAGGCTTAGAAGCTAATGATTCTATGAGCTTTTTAGCATCCTCGGTATCGGGAATGAACTCTTTTCCTTCAAGATGTGCATCATTTTTACCGATGAGCCATGCTTGGGTAGCCCAGGAACCACTTTCCCGTTTCCCAGCAAGACGCAAGATGTGACCTTTTTCTCCCACATCATGATAACGAAAAGTACTAAACTCTTCCGCAGGACGCACGATGATGCGGAAGTACTCACCCTCTCCTGGTTCCCCCACTTTAGCTCGTTTTCTCCCCTGCGGCTGGGCTAAAGCACGTTGACGATGCGACATTTCCTTCCAGGCTTTCTGGGCTTTTTTAATGTTTTCTTTAGCTGCTTCGATTTGTTTCTTGGTAGCCATTTTCTTTCCTCCTAAACTAAGGAATTTACTCTTACCGAAAATATTATAAATCTATGCTAAGCAAAAATCTAATATATCCTTCCAACGGATAGTGTTAACTGATTATAAGGATATTTTTATTTTTTCTCTATTAATATACTAATAGTTTAAAGCCTCTCCTTTAGCTAAGGGGTCAATGCGATGTCTTGGCTAGTAGAAAGCATTTATGCACCAAATAGGCATACTACTTCCCAACCTTTTCTTCCTTCTTCCTGACTCGTTCTATTCTTTCCTCAGTGTTCCCTGGAAAGTTATGAAATCTGTACCTCTAGAGAGTATGGAAAACAACATCCATTCCTCTCCACAACTTATATACCACTAAAACTTGATGGCATACCTGCAATAATTTTGCACTAATGGAAATATCTAAAAAGAATTATGGTGGAAAAAAATGGACGAGGCAAGAAAGTTATTTTTTAAAAAATTTTGGCCACTTGGATAAGGGGAGTTAATCCGGATTGGATGACTCCCTCATACTATTTCTTAAAGAAGTTTCGGCCAGCTTCTCCCTGATCCCAGGCCTAGAATTCTTGAAAAACCGAATAATTTAAATGTTCAGAAAATAGCCCTGGAAAATTTTTTCAGGGCTGAGGGCGTGAGGATCTCAGCCTTTGTCTTTTTTATTTATAAAATATTTAAAGGATGAGATTCTCACGCGGGAAAGCACCGCTCAGAATGACGGTGGAGTTGATGAGATTCTCACGCGGGAAAGCACCGCTCAGAATGACGAACCTAAAAATCCGTCACCCTGAGGCTTCGTATTCCGAAGCCGTGAGGGGTCTCATTTTTTTATTAAATCTTTTTCTCCCGCTCTCCCGCTCTCCCACTCACCCGCTCGATCTTTACTTCTTAGGCTGTTCTGCTCCTCAGAATACCGGATTATGGTAAGTATTTTAATTGTCATTTGGTAAAATACAGTTGTATGAACCTCTATCCAGAAAATACCAGTGATGGGTTTTAATTTCACCCTCATCCTTACCTTCTCCCATCAAGGGAGAAGGAACTATTAAATAAATTTAAGTAATTTGTTCCCTCGCCCCTCGGTGAGATAGGGTCAGGGTGAGGAGCGTGATTTCTTCTTCATCTGATGTAAAAAAAGGTGCATGAGGGTCTATTTTAAAAATACAGTGACGAGTGAGCGTTGATAAGTGATAAAAATATAAAACGAAAAAACCCCCTTGAATCCCTTTTTAATGGTAATTAATTTGACAATTAATATAGAAAAATACCTTTATAATAAATAGTATCGAATTATTTTCAACTACTAATAGGTTATAATATGAATTGGTCTACAATTGACGATAGAGGGGGTAGAGTGAAATATGGATGAAAAGCGAGCGTTGAAAATAGAGCTGGATATGCTTTGCTCAGCAATGGATGATTGCTCCTACGAGTATGATTATTACCTCGACCTGGAAACGGGAGAGATATTATTCATTTCTGATTATATGGATAAAGAAGATATTGAAGAGCTAAGAGACAAGATTGATGAAAATCCTAATCGTTATGATCTGATACCTAAAGCTGAACCTCATGAGGGTTATAACGATATGGTAGATTTCATTACCACCGTAGAAGATGAGCACCTCATCGAATTATTTGAGGTGGCTATAAATGGCAAAGGCGCCTTCCGCCGATTTAAAGATGTTCTGGCTTATCACCCTGAGGAAAGGGAGAGGTGGTATCGTTTTAAGAATGATAGAATGAAGGAAAGAGCACTGGAGTGGCTTGAGACTATTGGCATAAGTCTACGTGAGGAATGACTTATATGGTATTGACTAACAGTACAGTAGAGCGGTTGGCGGAATGGTGTTATAAGAGTGAAACTATTGCTAATATTAGAGCTCAGGCTCGAGAGCATTTCTTTGGAGGTGATGAAGTAGAAGCGATCGATTACATAGCTGATACTGGTAATGTTAAC
>JAGPEW010000097.1 GCA_018056825.1 Candidatus Sordicultor aquaticus | reverse complement strand
AGAGCTTTTAGAGCCACAAATAAGGCAGTGGTTCCACTACTTGTAGCTATAGCCTCTTTTACTCCTATATAGCGAGCAAATTCTTCTTCAAACTTTTTAACATTTTCACCTTGAGCCAAAAATCCTGAGTCTAAAACCTTGTTTACTGCTTGTTTTTCTTCTTCTCCTAAACAGGGTTTACTGAGAGGTATACTAACCATTTTATCTATTCACCTTCACATAGAACAAAAAGTTCCTAAATACGTTATGTAATCTTTAAAATGAGCTTCTACTTCCTCCATAGAATCGCCACCTAATTTGTCTCGGTAAGCAGTGGCTAAAACCCAAGCTAGCATTGCTTCTCCCACCACCATTGCCCGGGGAACAGCGCAGACATCAGAGCGCTCAAAACGAGCAGGAATGGCTTTTTTCTCCTTTATATCCACACTCATCAAACCTCGTCGGAGAGTAGGGATAGGTTTCATAGCACACCTGGCCCAAATTATATCTCCTACCGAAATTCCTCCTTCTATTCCTCCGCTCCGGAAAGTCTGGCGATAAAAAGGAAAGGGGGAATGTTGAGGGTCATAAAAAATCTCATCATGAAATTGGCTCCCCCATAAAGTAGAAGAGCGAAAACCTTCTCCTATTTCCACTCCTTTAATTCCCGGAATACCCATCAAATAGAAAGCTAATTGGCTATCCAACCGCTCTTGAATTTCACTATAGCTTCCCAGACCCGGAACTACACCTTGAGCTACTACCACAAAAGTGCCCCCTAAAGTATCCCCCTCCCTTTTCGCTTTTTCTATAAGTGCTGCCATTTCTTTTTCTTTTACCGGGTCATAAGTGTGGAGAGGAGAATGTCTCGCCCGGGACACTTTTTCTTCCCAGCCTAAATTTTCTTGAGCGCTAACCATACCTATGCTTTCTACCAATCCTCCTACCTCTACTTCAAAATGGCGGAGAAAAATTTTAGCTATTGCTCCCGCTACGCATTTTCCCACTGTTTCTCGAGCACTGGCTCTTTCAATGACATTCCTCAAATCAGAAAAATGATATTTTATCATTCCTCCTAAATCAGCATGACCGGGACGAGGAACAGTAATTTCCTCATAAGAAGAAGGCGCACTACCTTGAGGGTCCATAAGGGTAGACCAATTCTCATAATCTCGATTTTTAACCTCTAAAACCACCGGACCTCCTAAGGTTTTCCCCCACCGCACTCCTCCTAAAATTTCTACTTCATCTTTTTCTATTTTCATACGCTCTCCCGAACCCAAACCACTTTGGCGGCGGGAAAGCTCTTGATTGATAAAAGATATATCAATTTCTAAATTAGCAGGAAGTCCACTAATAAGAGTTACGATAGCCGGACCATGAGATTCACCGGCGGTGTGAAATTCCAGCAATGTTTTCCTCCTTAAGACATGCTATTTCTTCAAGTAGAGACAACAGCTCTTCTTCTTTATCCTCTCTTATAAGCTCCACCATTCTATCTAGGTCTCTCTGAAAAAAACCGATCGCTTTTAATATTTTATCTCGATTAGTGATAAAAATATCCCTCCACATTCGAGGAGAAGAGCCCGCTATTCTCACCCAATCTCGAAAAGAAGGGCCAGCATACTGCGGTAAATCTTTTCTCTGAGATAAAAGAGCAGAAAAAAAGCAGTTAGAAAGGATATGGGGAAGGTGACTGGTCATAGCACATATTTCATCATGTTCTTCAACAGTTAAAAAAAAACCTGCCCTCCTAAAAAATGGGCTATCTCTTCTATCACTTTTTCACTTCTTTCTGATACTGGAGGAGGAGAAACCAAAATCGGTACATTTCGCAAGATTCCTTTCTGAGCATATTCTATTCCGCTTTTCTCTCCACCCCCTAAAAGGTGAAAACCTAAATATTCTAAGCCATTAAGGAAAGGCGATATCTCTTTCCATACCCATTCTCTACTACTTCCCAAATCTAAAACTAAGGCAGTAGAAGGAAGAAAGGGACGAATTTCTCGAAATACTGCAGGTGTGCTCATAACTGGAAGAGCCAAGAAAACCAAATCAGTTCCCTGAACTGCTTCTTCTAAAGAGGAAAGGGCATAATCCACCACTCCCAGCTCTCTGGCCCAATCTCGCGCTTTTTGATTTATATCATAACCTTTAATAAATTTTTTATAAGGCCAACTCGCTAACTCCAGGCCCAGAGAGCCCCCCATTAATCCCAGGCCAACGATAGCTATCCCTAAATCCTCCAAACTATACCTCCTTTCCCACTAAAACTGCCAGCTTTCTTATCTCTTTCACCAGACTATGAAATTGCTCTGGAGTGAGAGATTGTGGACCATCTGACAATGCTTCAATGGGATTGGGATGAACCTCAACAATGAGACCATCGGCTCCGGCGGCTATTGCCGCTAAGCTCATAGATTCTACTAAGTCGCTCCTTCCCGTACCATGGCTGGGATCAGCTAAAATAGGAAGATGACTTTGCATCTTTACTAAAGGGATACAGCTCAGATCTAAAGTATTACGAGTAGAAGGTTCAAAAGTTCTTATCCCTCTCTCGCATAAAACTACTTGATAATTACCTTGAGCTAGAATATACTCAGCAGACATCAAAAATTCTTCTACTGTACTCATCATACCCCGCTTAAGAAGCACCGGTTTGCGCAACTTGCCCACCGCCTCCAGCAGGCGAAAATTTTGCATATTGCGAGCTCCTATTTGAATCATATCGGCATATTCAGCAACTAAAGATAACTCTTCCACTCCCAAAGCTTCAGTAACTATGGGTAGACCGGTCACTTCTCGAGCTTTGGCTAAAAATTGCAACCCTTCTTCTCCTAATCCTCGGAAACTGTAAGGGGAAGTGCGAGGTTTAAAAGCCCCTCCTCGGAGAATTTTTGCTCCAGCTTCTTTTACTCGAATAGCGGTTTCTACAACTTGTTCTTCTGATTCTACCGAGCAAGGGCCAGCTATTAATACCAGATTATCTCCTCCTATTTCTACATTGCCTACTCTCACTATGGTATCAGCCTTTTTAAACTCTCGACTGGTCAATTTATAAGGAGCAAGGACTGGTATTACTTTTTCTACAAAAGGCAATACCCCAAATCTTTCTTCTAAATTAACCCCTCGTTCATCGCCAATAGCACCAATAATAGTTCTCTCTACCCCTTGAGAAACATGAGCTCCAAAACCGAGCTTTTCAAGCCTTTTTACTACCTCATCAATCTCATCTTGGGTTGCTCCACTACGCAATACGATAATCATCGTTTTTCTCTCCTAACCGTAAATACGGTAAAGTTCTCCACAAGCCGCCTGGATATCTTGCCCTCGCGGCTTTCTTATCGTTACCTGTATTCCTTTTTCCTCGAGAACCGAGGCAAAGGCTTTCACTCTCCCTGGAGAAGAGGGAGAAAAAGCAGAAGAAGGAACCAGATTGCCAGGAATAAGATTAACATGAACCAGTAAATTCTTCAATAATTTAGCTACTTCTTGAGCGTCTTCTTTTCCATCATTTATATCCTGCCACAGAGTGTATTCTACAGTAACTCGCCGATGAGTAATAGATAAATATTCTCTTATCGCTCCCAAAACTTCTCCTAAGGGATAAACTTTATTAAGAGGGATTAATAAACTACGCAATTCATCTCGAGGAGCATGCATAGACCAGGCCAGATTAACTTCTGGCCAATCTCTTCCCCATTTTACTATTTTATCTGGTATCCCGACTGTAGAGATAGTTATTCTTCTTGCTCCCTTGCGAAAACCCTCCGGAGAATTTATGACTTGTAGCGCTCGATGCACATTTTCATAGTTGAGTAGAGGCTCTCCCATCCCCATAAATACCAGGTTATTAGCCGTCATTCCCGTTTCTTTTTCTATTAGCCATATCTCTTCTACTATCTCCTGATAAGTAAGATTACGGCGAAATCCAGCAAGACCAGTAGCGCAAAAAACACATCCTGCGGGACAACCCACTTGAGTAGAAATACAAAGAGTACGATGGTCTTGATGAGGAATAAGCACTGCTTCTACATTATCTTGAGGAGGAAAATGGATTAAAAATTTTATTGTTCCATCTTTCGATTGCTGAGTTTCTTCGATTTTAGAATTACCTAGAGAAAAAACGCTACTCAGTTTTTCTCGCAAGGCAAGAGGCAGATTAGTCATATTAAAAAAGGAATCTACTTTCTTTTCATATATCCACTGGAAAATTTGTTGAGCCCGGAAAGAAGGTTCTCCTTCTTCCTCCAGCCAGGAATAAATATCCAAAGGCAGAAGTCCGATTAAATTTCTCTTTTTCATTTCTATAATTAATAACTCCATTTTTTAAATTAGGGTTGGAAATTTCTCGGCAATATATTACTTTTAAATTAAGGATAACAAATATTTTAAAATTAAACAAGAAAAACAATATAAAATTCACTATTCAGATAAATAACTGGCGGAGAGGGTGGGATTTGAACCCACGAGACCGCTCAG
>JAGPEW010000096.1 GCA_018056825.1 Candidatus Sordicultor aquaticus | reverse complement strand
CAGCTGGAGACGATTGTCATTCTCTAACCCAAGACATAAATCAAGCGTGGATAGTAGTAGCAGCTCCTTATTTAAGTGAAGATAATATCATTACCGCCTTACGGAATGGTAATTTTTATTCTACTGAAGGGCCTGACCTTTCAGTTAAGGTTTACTCCGATAGGATTGTGGCGTGCACTAGTACAAAGGCCACAATCGAGTGGATTACAAAAGGAGGAATAAAGAGCAAGGTAATTTCAGGAATTACAGAGGATAGCTACTTTATTAAAGGAGATGAGGGCTATATAAGGGTAGCAATAATTCGAGATAAGGACGAGAAAAAAGCTTTGGGACAGCCTGTTTTTATTGAATGATGGGCATAAAAACCTAAATCTTCCTGTTGGCTCTATCGTCCCTCAATTTTTTACCCAAGAGTTTTAATACATCTTTTATGGTTAACTGCGACAGATTACGGCCTTTTCTTCACTTTGTCATCGTAAGGAGGGGTAGCCTACGGCATAAGATAAAAAGAACAAAGACTACTGAGAAGAAAAAGCACCTTCCTCAGTGGGGCGAAACCCCCTTATCAACCCCCAAAAGATAAAAACTACTGAGAGGAGAAGAATCCCTCGAGGCTCGCAATTGGCCTTTGAAAGGGATAACTCCCCTTGTGTCCAGACTAGATAGATATGAGTAATGCTAAGCAACTATAAGGAAAAGAAACCCACCCATTTTTGCATCGCAAATACTGAGGGAGATATTTTCTCTCCCTCAGCTGATGCTTTAAAAACCATCAACCTTTTACCGCACCAAAGGTGAGACCTTGCACTATATAACGCTGCACAGTAAGAGCCAAAATAGTAGGAGGAACAACAGCCATAAGCATACGGGTAGCCACATACCAGAATTGAATTCCCTGAGTATCCTGAGTACCAGCAATTAAAACGGTCATAGGCACAGCCTTAGAATAGGACATAATAAAGGCAAAAAGGAATTCATTCCAAGCAAAAGCAAAACAAATAATTCCCGCTGCCACCAAAGCAGGAGCAGCTAAAGGTAAGGCAATACGGCTAAAAACTTGGAAACGAGAACAACCATCCACCAAAGCTGATTCTTCTATCTCTTCAGGAAGGTCTCGGAAGGCATCTCTGGTCACTAGAACAGCAAAAGGAATACCGAAAGTAGCATTTATTAGCACTAAACCCAGCACTGAGTCAATAAGCCCCAAATTTTTAAAGATAAGGAAAAAGGGGATAACTACTGCCGCAGGAGGCAAAAACCGTTGAGAGAGAATCCACATAGTTATATCTCGGTTTTTAACTCGATGGTATTTATAGCGAGCTAAACCATACCCGGCTAAAGAACCAACGCAAAGGGACATAACTGCCGAACACACCCCAATAATGAGCGAATTTTTCAACCCTCGACCAATCTCTTGGCCTCGCATTTGAAGCTCGGAACGCCAATTTTCTAAAGTAGGCTGGAATTGGACAAAGGGAATAAAAGATAACCTGAAAACATCAGCCGGTTTCTTAATTGAGGTTATCACCGCCCAATAAAAAGGGAAAAGCATCCAAACCATAGCTATAGCTATCACTATCCACAAAATAATATTAGTCCATTTACGTTTCTTTCTCACTTAGCCCATCCCTCCTCAATCATAGTTTGAACCATAACGACGGAAAAAGATTTGGCTAACTGCCAAAACCATAAGCAGTAAAACTACTGCTGTAGCTGTAGCCGAGCCTAAGTCCTGATCTCTCAAGCCATTAGTATAAACATTAAAAGTTAAAGTTCGGGTAGCCAAGCCCGGACCTCCATTGGTTAAAGCAAAAGGTAAGTCAAAAACTTTAAAAGCTTCTACAGTACGCAAAATGATTACTGTCCCAAGAGTAGGGCTAATTAGAGGTAAGGTTATATGGCGAAATATCTCCCATCCTGAAGCACTATCCAAGCTCGCTGCTTCATAAAGGTCTCGAGGTGCAGCTTGTAGAGCAGCTAATAAAACCAAAAAGGCAAAAGGAGTCCACTGCCACATATCAGCAATTAAAACCGAAATCAAAGCCCACCGAGGATGAGAAAGCCAGGGAATTGTATTAGCTCCTAAAGCTTGCAAAAAATTATTAACTGGTCCTCCTTCTTCGTAAAGAATAATCATAAACATATAACCCAGAGCTACAGAAGCAGTAAAAAGAGGAGTGGTACAAATAGTGCGAAAAACCTGCACTCCCTTCATTTGCCGATTAAAAAGCAAAGCAAGCAACAAACCCAAACCTACGGTTAATATAACACTGAAAACCACAAAAGTCATAGTCACTCGAAAAGCATTCCAAAAGCGATAATCAGAAAGAACGTTAATATAATTTCCTAAACCTACAAATTTAGTAACTCGCAAAAACCGGGAACCATGAAAACTCAAGTACAGGGTATAAAGAAGAGGGAAAATAGTAAAAACTAACAACCAAACAATAGCTGGAACAATAAAAAGATGTTTACCTTGCTCTTTGAGAGGAACCCTTTTTCCCTTATGCAATCAAGGCTCACCTTCTTTCTTCTAAAAAAGAGGCGGTGAAGTCACCGCCTCTTTTTTATGTTTTACTCACCACTATAACCAATGGCTTCCTTATAAAGCTTTATTTGTTCTTCTCTACCTAACTGATCGGTAATCCTGTTCCAATCTTGAGCTGCTCTATCCCAAGCTTGTTGAGGAGTAGCTTGACCAGTAAGAGCTTCCGACATATGAATATCTAAACTTTCAATGTAATCAGCTGCTCCAGCAATTCGAAGATAAGGGACACTACGAGGATATTCAAACCACATAGTATGATAAGCATCCAAGAATTGAGTTATGTCTTCAGCATTGTATCCTGTGGTGGTATAGTCTTCAATTTTGGCTGTGCCTATTGGTTCTAAGAAGTCATAAGTGGTTCCGGGATCAATTCCTGTCCAACCCCAAGCTACGTTCCAGTGGTTAATTTCAGGAGTAGCTTGCCAGGAAAGGAAATGAGCAACCATATCAGGTTCTTCAGCATAGCTGGATATTACTCCATGCCATGAGGCACCGCATTTATTTCCTACTAAATTTGGCTCCTCCAAAGTCACCCATTGCTTGCTTTCTAAGTCGTATACTTCTTTGCTGCCTGGAATAGGAGCTACTCCTAGTTTCCCCTGAATCACAGAAACTCGAGGGTCTTGAGAAAGAGTTCCTACATCTCCAAAAGTAAAGCACATAGCAGCATTACCTCGCAGGAAAACATCCCAGGCTTCTCCTAAGCCCCATCCTACCATAGCAGCAGGACCGGCTTTAGTGAGTTCGGTAAGCACCTCTAAAGCTTTAACGTGCCCCGGAGTATTAATAAGAGGATCCATGGTTTCAGGGTCAAACCAGAACATGTTATGGTAACGAGTAACTTTAGCCGGGTCATCTCCCGGAGCAGGCATACAAACAAAAGAACCTGCTAAAGCAATATAGTTAAAGAATCCTTGCTCTCCCACTTTGAGGTGCATAGTAATTCCAAAATCTGCTTGCCCATCACCATTCCAATCTTTACCGTTGAAAAATTTGGCAACGTCTAAAACTTCTTGCCAAGTAGTGAGAGAAACAGGAAAATCATACCCGTACTCTTCTTTAAATTGAGCTTGCCACTGGGGGTCGTTAAATAAATCTTTACGGTAATAAATCACCATTCCATCATGGTCATTATTGAACCCGTACCAGTGTTCCCCCCACTGTAATAATTCCCGAATCGGGAGAGCTATGGACTCTCTATCCCATTTGGGCATACGAGGGTCATCAAAATATTTGTCAATCGGTATAATCCAGTCATTAGCGATATAATCCCCATAA
The DNA here is from genome assembly GCA_018056825.1 of Candidatus Sordicultor aquaticus. Lineage (GTDB taxonomy): Bacteria > Atribacterota > Atribacteria > Atribacterales > Caldatribacteriaceae > Sordicultor > Sordicultor aquaticus. The sequence continues at coordinate 678 of JAGPEW010000096.1, read as the reverse complement.
AAGAAGCTCGGCCCTACTAGGCAATCATAATTGCCCGTCCCTGTAGCTAAGTCAGTAAATATTTTAGCTTGCAGCTCTCCAAAGGGAATTTCAGCAATATCATAAGTAGCCCCAGTAATTTGTTCCCAATAGGGTCGCCAAAAATATAGTGGACCAGAAATTGCCCCATGGGGACCAGAAGCTAAAACGGCGATGGTGAATTTCTTTCCCTTCCAGGCCGGATCGGGTTGACCCTTATCTGCTTTAGCAAAAACCTCATCGGCAGTTTTTTTCTCTAATTCAGACATCTCTTCTTGAGCAAAGGCTACCAAACTTAAAGAAAAAAGCAGTACAATTACCAATCCCCAAAATATACTCTTCTTAAATAATTTACTCATCTTCAAACCTCCTCTTTGATATTTTCAACTCCGAGCCCGAAACAAAAAATTTCACCTCCTTTTTTGAAGTTCTAAAACGCCATCAATACCGGCGGCTCGGACTTTAAAATTTTAGCATACACCACATTCACTCACAAGTACTTCATTTATAAATACAGTAAACTATTCTCCTCTCACCTCCACCCACACCCGCCGAGTGCGTGGGCCATCAAACTCACAGAAAAAGATTCCTTGCCAAGTTCCTAAAAGTAGATCACCCCTCTCAATTAACATCGAGAGAGAAGAGCCCATTATACTGGCT
>JAGPEW010000095.1 GCA_018056825.1 Candidatus Sordicultor aquaticus | reverse complement strand
ATCCTATTTATAACCCTAGGGATAGGAAGCTTCCAAACAACTTTAGTTCTATTGACATTGGTTAAATTCTATGTTATTTTTGAAGAAAGTCTGGATAATTTAGGAATAATATGAGAAAGAAGTCTAACAACTTGGGAATGATATCTGAAGAAAGAAGGTTGAAGATATTAGAAATCCTGGATGAGAAAAGGACCGTAACGGTTAAAGAATTAAGTGATATTTTTGGAGTAAGTGAAGATACTATCCGCCAGGACTTAAAAGTTTTAGAAGAGCAGAGATTATTACGCAGAATTTATGGTGGAGCAACTAGGACTAAGAGAGGAGTAGTAGAGCTTCCTTTTACTCTTAGAGAAATGACCAATCGGGAAATAAAAGAAGCAATTGGAAGAGAGGCGGCTAAGCTCATAGAAGATGGAGACTCTGTGATTTTTGATGCTAGCACTACTGCTTTACAAGTGGCGAGAAACATTAACTCTGAATTACACGTTACTATCCTCACCAGCTCTCTTGATATTTGTATAAATTTAGCTTCCAACCGGAACTTTAATATCATTGCTACTGGTGGAACCTTACATCCTCCTTCTTTCTCTTTTGTAGGTCCTCAAGCAGAGAATGCAGTACTTAACTACCACGCTGATAAACTTTTTATAGGGACCAAAGCTATTTCCGTAGACAAAGGGTACATCGCTGATACTTTTGAGCTCGAAGCTCATCTTAAAAAAGTTATGATTGGGTCAGCTCAGGAGGTTATATTAGTAGCTGAGAGCAGAAAATTTGAAGAGGTAGCTTTTTTTAGAGTATGTAAGTTAGACTGTATTTCTAAAATAGTTACTGATAGCAATATAAAAGAAGAAACGTTAATGGCTTTAAGGGATTTGGGAATTGAAGTTTTGATAAGTAATTAAAAATGCAAAGAGAGGTGATGGAAAAAGATTTTGGAGATTAAGGTTAGCGAAGGTTTATTAGTCAATGTAGGTGATATTGTAGTTCTTTGAGGCTAAGTTTAATAATTTAATAAAGGAGGTTCGAGTTAGGAATGAAAAAACTTCTTACGGTTCTTTTCTTGGCGCTTTTCACAGTGGTTCTTTTTTCGGTAAGTGCTTTTGCTGGAGGACATACCATTGGTGTGGTAGTAAAAAATGTTGGGAATCCTTTTATGGATGCGGTTGGTAGAGGAGCTGAGGAAGCTTGCAATGAATTAGGTAATAGCTTTATTTTCCAGGGTCCAGCTACTCCAACGGTAGAGGGTCAGATTGAAATAATTGAGAACTTAATAGCTCAAAAAGTAAGTGCTATTTGTATAACTGCTAATGACTTTGATGCTTTAGTTCCGGTTCTTCAAAAAGCTAAAGGCAACAATATCAAGGTTGTATCTTTTGATTCAGCAGTAGCTCCCGGAGGTCGAGATGTACACGTGAATCAAGCAAATCCAGAATTGATAGGGAAATTACAAGTGCAAGCAATAGCAGAGATGATTGGCTATGAAGGTGAAATAGCCATTCTTTCAGCTGGAGCTACTATGACCAATCAAAATACCTGGATTGAATATATGAAAGAGGAATTGAAAGATCCGAAGTATGCAAAGATGCAATTAGTAACTATTGTGTACGGTGATGACCTGCGGGATAAGAGCTATAACGAAGCCATGGGCTTGTTTAAGTCTTATCCCAATTTAAAAGGTATTATATCTCCTACTACTGTAGGGTTAAGTGCTACTGCTAAGGCTATAACTGATGCTGGATTGGTGGGGAAAGTTAAACTTACCGGTCTTGGGCTTCCTAGTGAGATGGCGGAATGGGTTCATAATGGAGCTTGTGAGGCATTTTTCTTATGGAATCCCGTTGATTTGGGTTATCTTGCCTCATATGTTGCTAGCCTTCTGTGTGATGGAACTATAACTGGTAAAGCAGGAGAAGAGTTTTCTGCTGGTAGAATGGGAAATTATACCATTGTAGAAGCAGGTGATGGAGGAACGGAAGTTTTGTTAGGACCTCCCTTCCGGTTTGACATAACTAACATTGATGAGTGGAAGGATATTTATTGAACTCGATGCAATCAATGGTGAGCGAGAATACATTCTCGCTCACCATTTTTAGATAGGGTTCTTGGAGGTTGGTAGTGTGGTGGGTACAGAAGATAAGTATATACTTGAGCTTAAAGGGATTTCTAAATTCTTTCCCGGCCTGAAGGCCTTAGATCGGGTTGATTTTGATCTTCGAGTAGGAGAGATACATGCTATTGTGGGTGAAAACGGAGCAGGTAAATCTACTCTTATAAAAATTATTACCGGTGTTCATCAACCAGACGAAGGCGATATATTTTACGAAGGAAGCAAAGTGGTTTTTAACAATCCCACAGTGGCTAACCGTTATCAAATTGCTGCTGTTTACCAACAACCTGCATCTTTCCCTCATTTGACAGTTACTGAAAATATATTCCTTGGACACCCTATAATTCATTCTGCTACCAAAAGATTGATGTGGAAAGAAATGAGGCAAGAAGCGAAAAGACTTCTCCATTCTTTAGGCTCTGATATCAGCCCTTCAGCAACTATGAATTCTTTAAGTGTGGCTCAGCAACAGATAGTGGAAATTGCTAAAGCTCTTTCCGTTAATGCTCGTATACTTATTATGGATGAGCCTACTGCTTCTCTCACCAAGCGAGAAACTGAAGATTTGTATAATATAGCAAAAAAACTCCGCGGTGATGGGGTATCCATTATATTCATTTCTCACCGATTTGAGGATATCTATGAGATCGCTGATCGAGTAACTGTACTTCGAGATGGAAAAAGTATGGGAACTTGGAAGGTAAGCGATATTACTGAGCATGATTTGATTAAAGCTATGGTGGGACGAGAAATAAATCAGCTTTTCCCCAAAAATACTGTGCCTTTTGGAAAGGAACTTTTGAAAGTAGAAGGACTTTCTCGAGTTGGTTATTTTTCCGATATTTCCTTTTCCCTCCGAGCCGGGGAAATTATTGGATTCAGCGGGTTGGTTGGTTCAGGAAGGACTGAGGTAGCACAATCAATTTTTGGTATAGCTCCAGCTGATAAGGGAAAGATAATAGTAGAGGGAAGAGAAGTATTAATTAAAAACCCAATGGAAGCTATAAGTTATGGTATTGGATATCTTCCAGAAGACCGCTTAGAACAAGGGTTATTTTTGCCTCTAAGTATTAATGATAATATTACAATTTCTATAATTGACCAACTTACTAATAGAGGGTGGCTAAATCCACCTCAAGAATATGAAATTTCTAGTAAAATGTTAGAGCTGCTTCAGATAAAAGCACCAGGGATCTTTCATCCTGTTAGTTCTTTGTCAGGGGGAAATCAGCAAAAGGTAGTGGTTGCCAAATTACTTGCTGCCCACCCTAAAATATTAATTATGGATGAACCAACCAAGGGTGTCGACGTAGGAGCAAAGGCTGCTATTCATCAAATTATGTCCGATCTGGCAGCAGAAGGACTGGGTATCATTATGATTTCTTCCGAAATGCCAGAGATATTAGGAATGAGTGATACTATCATTGTTATGCACGAAGGTCGAATTACGGGTGTTTTTTCTCGCTCAGAAGCTACTCAAGAAAAACTTATGGAAGCAGCGGTAAAAGTTAATCGTTTAACTCAGGCTCAGGTTATATCTTGAAGTTTAGCTTAGAATGGATGGTGTAAGCCCATGACGAGAGAGCCTAGTAAAGTGGGAAAAGGAGTTGTGTTTTTTAAATTACGTGGATTCCGGGAATTAGGGATTATAGTTTTTATCATCATTATTTCTATCTTGATTGGTATTCGTAATCCTCGCTTTTTAACCTGGAGTAACTTTCATGACATTTTGATAGATACAGCAGCTCTATCTGTTCTTTCTGTGGGGATGATGTTAGTTTTAGTGACTGGTGGTATCGATCTTTCTATGGAATCTGTGCTAGCTTTAACTGGAATGATAGCGGGAATGATGGTTAAGCAAAATCCCCAACTTTCTCCACTTTTTATGCTAACACTAGGATTATTATTAGGAGGTCTTCTGGGGTCTATTACTGGTTTGATTGTAGCGCAGGGACGGGTAGTGCCAATTATTGCTACTTTGAGCATGATGTATATTTATCGTGGCATTACCTTTATAATCAGCGGAGGGAAGTGGATAAATGCTTATGAGATGCCGGATTCTTTTAAAGAGATGGCGACAGGGCGTTGGTTGGGTCTTTCTAAGTTGATTTACATTGTTTTAGCGGTGTATTTATTTTTCTATTATTTTGTCAATCATACTCATACTGGGAGAGAAATATATGCCGTAGGAAGTAATCAGGAAGCAGCTCGGATTATCGGAATTAATACTAAATTTATTACCTGGCTGGTTTATACTATTTCGGGGGCTCTTTCTGGTTTGGCCGGAGTGATGTGGGTCGCTCGCTATGCTTCGGCCCAAAACGATACTGCCTCTGGCTTTGTTATGACTATTGTGGCTGCTTGCGTTTTAGGTGGAGTTAGCATCACTGGTGGTGTAGGAACTATG
>JAGPEW010000094.1 GCA_018056825.1 Candidatus Sordicultor aquaticus | reverse complement strand
GCGAAATTCATCCTTTATTATTTTTTGTCATGCCTGAAATTTAGCGAAGTATTCAAATGCTCTAAATATTTTAGACCTTCTCGTAAAGCCATCCAAGAGCAGCATTCTTTCCGTCATTTCCGAGCGTTTTTACCGGGAATCCACTGAGGAAGGTTTTTTCTTCCTCAGTCGTCTTTTTTTTGTATTTATTTTTGAGTTTTAATTTTTTCCGGGGGTTACGAGGGGGCAGCGCCCCCTCATAGTTCTGTTTTTTCTTCCTCAGTAGTCTTTTTGCATTTTCTGTTTTTCTTTTAGTGTAAGCTGCCTGTCTTTTGCTTTTGGGGGTTATAGGGGGTCTTTTTCCACTGGGAGAGACGTTTTTCCTCTCCCAGTAATATTTGTTTTTTATGTTTTTGTTTTTTAGTTTTTTGGGGTTATAAGGGGGTGAAACCCCCTTACGGTTCTCATTCGTCATTCCCGAAATCTTCGATCGGGAATCCAAGTTTTTGCTTTTCCAAGGGGGTAATAGGGGGAGTTTTTCTCCCCCTATAGTTCGGATTCCTGGTATAAACATTCAGGAATGACGAACACGGAGGTTTTCCCTCCGGGTTATTTTTGACCTTTTTCTTTTGTCTTTTTGTGTTTTTGTCTTTTCAGGGGGTTTATAAGGGGGCAGCGCCCCCTTATAGTACTTTTCTGTCATGCCTGAAATCTTTTATCAGGCATCCAGAAGTTTTTGCTTTTTCTTTGGTTTTTAAATACTGTGGACCCCTGATAGAAGCATTCAGGGGTGATGGAAAAAGGAGATTATAGGGAGATCACTTTCTCCCACTATAGTTGGGGTTATAAGAGAGTCTATCCCCTGTAGTCATTATAAGTTTTATAAGATACTATAAAATTACCGTGATTTTTTACAATTATTTACGATATTCCCTAAAAAACTGATCCAATTCTGCAAATATTTACAAAAGTTATATAATTGGTTAAAGGAAGATGAAATTGGAAGAAGAAATAATAGATGACGAAGCTATCTTAGAAAAAGAAGCTTCTAGCGCAATCTTGCCAGAGATTCTGGACAAAAAGCACATCCGGTCTAAAGCTTTTTCTTTGTCTCTGCCTGCCCTTTTAAACATGTTTCTTGTCAGCCTCGTGGGCATGGTAGATATGATTATGGTTGGTAGGTTAGGACCTGCTGCCATCTCAGCTGTAGGAATGGTCAATCAACCTGTCCTTGTTATCATCTCTGTGTTTATGGCCCTCACAGTGGGAACCACCGCATTAGTAGCTCGTTTTATAGGGGCAAAAGATATAGATGGGGCAAAAGACGTAGCCAGACAGAGTATTATAGTAAGCATATTTTTCGGCGTACTGTTATTACCCATTCTATATATATTTGCTCCCCAAATAGAAAGAGCTATGGGAGCAGAACCTGAGGTATTAACTCTAGGCGTTATCTATATGAGAACGATAGCGATAGGAACACCTTTTAATGTTCTAGCAATGGGATTGGGAGCCATATTGAGAGGCTCCGGTGATATGAAAACTCCTCTTATAGCTGATGTCATTGCTAATTTATTTAATATATATGGAGACTATAGCTTAATATTTGGTAAATTTGGAGCTCCAGCTTTAGGAGTTGCCGGAGCAGGTATAGCTACCTCTATAGCAAGAGTTATCTCTTCAGTCCTTCTTCTTTACGCATTGTATAGAGGAAAGACACTAATCAAACTTTCTTTAAAAGAAAATTATCGCCTGAATTTTAATACCTTGAAAAGAATACTTAATATAGGAATACCTTCTGCTTTAGAACAATTCATTTTAAGAACAGGACAACTGACATTTGTAAGAATAGTAGCAGGATTGGGAACCATAGCTTTTGCCACCCATCAGATAGCTATGAATATTCAATCTCTATCATTTATGCCTGGACAAGCTTTCTCTATAGCAGCTACTACCTTAGTAGGTCAGCTCTTAGGAGCCAATAAGCCAGACATAGCAGAAGAAAGTGCTCGCCAGACAAGATTATTAGGAATGATAGTTTCCGGTATAAGTGCATTTACCATATTTTTCTTTGGAAAATACATAACTATGCTCTATACCAACGACATTGCCATTATTGAACAAAGTCGTATATGCTTGAAAATTATAGCTCTTATTCAACCCGCCCAATCAACTCAGTTTATATTAGCTGGAGCATTGAGAGGGGCAGGGGATACTCGCTTCCCTCTCTATTCCACCATCTTAGGTATCTGGGGAATGAGAGTAATCATGGCTTACCTTTTTGTAATGGTATTTGGTTGGGGGCTCACAGGTGCGTGGTTAGCCATAGGTTTTGACCAGGTATTAAGAGCTATGATAATTTCTTCTCGATTCCGGTCTGGAAAATGGAAGCATTTTGAGGTATAAATTACTCAAGTTTTAACCAATAAGGCTCAAAAATAGATGAGAGAAGAATTTACTAACCCTCCTTATGCTCGGCGTTACCAAATCTTAGCCGCAGTTATGTTGTGCGGTATTATGGGACCCATTGATGCTAGCGTGGTCAATGTTACTTATCACATTATTGGAAGTCATTTTGGTGTTGCCCTCACTAATGCTCAATGGATAGTTATGATTTACCTTTTGACTATAAGCAGTTTACTCCCTTTTTATGGCCGCTTAGGCGATATCTGGGGGTATAAAAGAGTATATTTACTCGGTCTTTTTGGTTTTACCATCACTTCCCTTTTGTGCAGTATTTCTTATTTTTTGCCCTCTATTTCCTGGCTAATTCTTTTTCGCGCTATTCAGGGGATTACTGCCGGAATGATGATGTCTGTACCTTATGCTATAGTTGTTGCTTCTTTCCCTCCCGAAGAGCGAGGTCGAGCTTTGGGCATTAATGCCATCAGTGTATCCACAGGATTAGCTATCGGGCCATCTTTAGGTGGTTTTATCGCTTACTTTGCTGGTTGGCCTTATATTTTCCTGATAAATATCCCCATCGGTATCATTGGCTTGTGGTGGGGGAATAAAATTATTCCGGATTTAAAAGGAAAACCGGGGAGAATAGATGGAGGAGGAGCAATAACCAATTGCCTGTTTCTCTTTTCTTTTCTCCTGTTCCTAAATCGCTTCCCTACCCAGGGGATAAATTCTTTCACTCTCTTTATTGCTGCAGTTGCGGTTATAGCATTCTTCAGTTTCTTAACCATAGAAAAGAGAGCCAAGTCTCCACTAATAAATTTAGAACTATTTCACAATCTATCTTTTTCTTTAGCTAATCTGTGCGCCCTATTAAACTTTATGTCCCAGTATATCCTAGTAACTCTCACCCCCTCCTATCTTAATCGAGTGTTACAATACGAACAAAATGAGGTAGGGCTTCTCTTAACTATTTTTCCTCTCACTACTTTAGCAGTAGCCCCTCTTGCTGGCTCACTTTCTGACCGTATCAGTCCTCGCTTTCTTAGTTTCACAGGTGCTACCCTCTGCGCTTTAAGTTTGTTTTCTCTAAGTAAACTGCCTACTGCTATCGGTACAGCAGGCGTCGCCTGGAGATTAGCTTTATTTGGATTAGGTACCGGGGTTTTTCAATCTCCTAATATGAATATCGCTATGGGAAGTGCACCTCAAGAACATTTAGGTGTGGCTTCGAGTATCTTAGCTACAGTGCGTAATATAGGAATGGTTTTGGGAACTGCCCTGGGAGGCGGAATTCTCAGTGTCTCAGTTCCTTCTTCTATTTTACAAGGGTTAGGAAGACTCGCAGGCGAAGAAGCTTCAATTTTTATGCTGGGACTAAAAAATGCTTATCTCTGGGGAGCAATCTTAACCGGGATGGCAGCCCTTATTTCTCTGTTTACTATTCATCATGGCTCAATAAAAAGTTAACCCTTCCCAAAAAAGGAAGGAGGGTAAACGGGGTTTCTACTTTAATCTTAACCCAACTTGCACATTTTTACAGAAAAATGTGGTATAATTATGGCGCTATCCCTTAATTCATAAGCCTTTCAAGTCTTTCACTCTGTGTTACCCGAAAATGATAATCCCCAAAAGGAAACACCTGATATAGGCTGATTTCTGGAACTTATGGTGCAACTTTGGTTAAGGTAACCCCCAGTAGGGCCAGCGAGGATGGTAGCGCCTCCTGTCCAACCGGCAAACCAAGGAAGACCCACAGCACCCAACCCGACATACAGAGCTAAACTTATACCTCCCCACCACTTGCCCAGAAGAATGCCCGCTAGCAAAACCCCTAAAGTTTGTCCATTCACCTTCCTTTTTATAATAAATGAATGCAATCACCAGCAAATGCCCGGGTTAGAGAACCATCAGCTCTTTTTATTATAAGCGCTCCATTAGTATCGATATCTATGGCTCTCCCTCTTATTTCTTCACCTGGCATCACTATCTTCACCTCTTGGTTTAAAGTAGTAGAGAGCTGCTTCCACTCCTTCAGTAAGTCCTCTTGAGATAGTAAAGTTTGCTGCTTAGTTATTTCTTTTACCACCGAATGAAATAATTCCTTTCTGGAAACTTCTTTCCCTAACTTTTCCTTTAGAGATGTGGTTTTCCCCTCTAATCGAGAAACAGGAGTATTGACGTTTATACCTATCCCCAGATTCACAAAATTTATAGCATCAGTTTCAGCATTCA
>JAGPEW010000093.1 GCA_018056825.1 Candidatus Sordicultor aquaticus | reverse complement strand
GCATAGAGGTGATTTTAGAATATGTTAGTTTAATGAAGAAAAAAGATTTAACCGACATTCGGTTTATCACACCTAACGCTTTATCTTATGGCTCTCCAGATGGGAAGACTATAAATTTAAAGGCCTTGCAAGAATTGTTAACCAGAGTGAGGAAAATAATTGGTCCTCAAGGCAGGATATTTTTCGGTTCTTTTCCCTCTGAAATTAGACCAGAATTTGTAACTCCAGAAACCATTAAGTTGCTTCGCTCTTTAGTAAACAATGATAATTTAGTAATTGGCGCTCAATCAGGGAGTGAGAAAATGCTCCAAAGAATGAAAAGAGGACACACTAAAGAGGAGATATTTAAAGCAGCAGAAATAGCCATCCAGGAAAACTTTCGAGTTAACATAGATTTTATATTCGGTCTTCCCGGGGAAACAGAAGAAGACCAGAAAGAAACTCTTTCTACTATAGAAACTCTAACTAAAATGGGAGCCATAATTCATGCTCATTACTTCACTCCTCTTCCCGGGACTCCCTGGGAGAGAGAAAAGCCCTCACCCCTTGGGTCTTTCTTAAGGAAGAGATTGGGGAAGTTGGCTCAAGAAGGTAAACTGTTTGGCAATTATGATAGTTGTTCTCAATGGGGAGAGAAGCGAAAGTAAACTAAATCTCCATCTTTTATTTCGTAATCTTTACCTTCCTGGCGAATTTTTCCCTCTTCTCGGGCTTTTTCCCAGGAACCAATAGTCACTAACTCCTCATAATTTATGACTTCCGCTTTAATAAATCCTTTTTCCATATCAGTATGTACTCTACCTGCAGCCTGGGGAGCTTTACTTCCTCGGGGTAACTCCCAAGCTCGCAATTCTTTATCCCCAAAAGTATAAAAAGTAATTAAGCCCAAAAGTCGGTAAGCTTCCTTCACTACTAGGTTTAATCCCGTGTCTTCAATACCAAACTCTTTAATAAATGCTTTTCTCTCTTCAGCTGGAATCTCTTCCAACTCTTCCTCTAATTTAGCAAAAACAGGTATTATTCTTTCTCCCTTTTTTTCAAGTTCTTTTCCAATCTCTTCAAAAAGATGTTTACTACTTTCTTGCTCATCCAGATTAGCCACATAAATGAGAGGTTTTAAAGTTATAAATTGGTAAGGCTTTAATATTTCTCTTTCTTCCTCTCTAAGTTCTAGAAGACGAAGAGGTTTACCCTCTTCTAACCAGTGTTTCCCTTTTTCTAAAACTTCTTTTTCCAACTTTAATCGCTCATCTTTAACCTTTTTAGTTAAATCTTGCACTTTCTCTAATCGACGTTCCACAATTTCCAAATCTGAAAGCATCAATTCTAAATCTACTATTTCTTTATCTTGTAGAGGGTCGATTTTTCCTAGCACATGGGGCACGTCTTCATCTTGAAAAAATCTGATTACTTCTACCACTGCATCTACTCCCCGAATGTTACTCAAAAATTGATTGCCCAGACCTTCCCCCTTGCTTGCCCCCTCCACTAAACCAGCTACGTCTATAAACTCAATGGTTGCTTTTACCACTCGAGGAGGATGTAAAAGAGAAGCTAAAATCTCCAAGCGCTCATCAGGCACCTCCACTATTCCCACATTAGAATCAATGGTGCAAAAGGGATAGATAGCCACCGGTGCCTTACTTTTAGCTAAAAGATTAAAGATAGTGGTTTTACCCGAGTTAGGTAAACCTACTATTCCCACCTTAAGACCCATATCGTTATACCTCTATAATACTTTCTTGAGGCTTTAAATGATGCCCCTCGCGATAGATTTCCCGAATTTTTCCTTCCAGTTTTCGTCGAGGAACCATCACAAATCTATCACAGCCCATACACTTTAAGCCAATATCTACTCCTACTCTTACTACTTTCCACTCCTTGCTCCCACAAGGGTGAGCTTTTTTCAAAGTTAAAATATCACCAATTTCTAATTTAATTACCATGAGAGCACCTTCTTCATTCACTAAAAGCATCCCAGCTGACTATTTTTTCCCAAGGCCGACGAGGAGTAACTTGAGGGATTTTTACTGGATACCCCATAGGAATCACTGCCACTACTCTCACTTCAGGAGGAATTTCACAGATTTCTTGAACTTTTTTCTCATCAAAGTCCCCAATCCAGCAAGTTCCCAATCCTCTATCCCAGGCCGCCAGCAAAAGATGAGTAACAGAAATAGCTACATCTACTGGCCAGCTTTCCATATATCCACCGATAAAATCTCCTCTTCCTATAGCACAGGCCACAATAACTACCGGAGCTTCTCCTACAAACTCTTGGCCCCCTGCTGCCTGAGCAATTAGCCTTTTTTTCTTGTCGCTCTTTACCACTATAAACTTCCAAGGCTGAAGATTATTAGCCGAAGGAGCCAAACGCGCTGCTTCCAATATTTCCCTCAAATCTTCTTCTACTACTTCCTCTGCTCGAAACTTTCGAATGCTTCTCCGAGTTTGTATCAGTTCTTTAAAATCCATATCTATCTACTCCTCTCTTCTGAGTTCGCAAGAGTAAATTAGGAAGTTATAATCCTGATTTACAATAGTTTGATTAACAATCCTCATCACCGGGATTTCGAGGAATTCTTATTTCTGTATAAGGCTTCAGTTTAAGGGGGTCTTCAATAATTTCCTTGTTGGCCTCCATAATTACAGGCCATTTTCTTCCGTCTCGATAATAACGACGAGCAATAGTCCATAAGTTATCCCAAGGAAGAATAACATAAGAAGTGTACTTTTCTGCCTCTTCCAGTTGAGCAGTAAGTTCAGCTATTTTCTGTTGCAGAGCTTCAATTTGAGCATCTTTCTTTGCTAATTCCCGATTCAAATCCGCTATAGCCTTTTCCTTTGCTGCTCTCTCTTCTTCTAACTTTTTAATTTCTTCCCAAGACCCTTTTTCTTCTCTTAGCTTTTCTAACTCCTGATCTATTTTAAGCATCTCTTCTTGTTTTTTCTTCAGTTCTTCTTCCAAGTTCATTTTTTCTTCAGCTAAAGTTTTTATCTCCCCCGACAGCTCTTCTTTACTCTGTGATGGCACTTCTCCTACCAATATTTCTTCTCCTCCTTTTCCCAGGGAAGAAGGAGAAACACTCTCTCCTTTAGTTTCTCCACTTTCTTCTGTAGGAGAAGTTACAGGATAGCTAGATTCCCGAATTTGCTTTTCTTGGTCCAGCTCCTTTCTCATTTCTTCTATTTTTCCTTCCAGGGAGATGATCTTGGTTTCCAATTCTTTTTCTAAAATATTATGGCTGAAACTGCTTATTTCCTCCAACTTTTGAGAAAGCCGAGACAAAGAGGCTTTCAAATTCTCTAAGGCCTCTTGACCCTCTTTTGACCAAGTAGCGCTTTGAGTTTCCACTTCTTGTAACCGTTGTTCTACTGAATTTACAAAGGCAGTTAGTTCACTCACTTGTTTGTTGATTTCACCAATGGATTGTTCAGTCAGCTTTTGATAATTTGCCAATTCTTCTTCTCTTTTAAGAATTTCTGATTTCAATTCATTTAATTTTTGCTCCCCTTCTTGCCAAACTTGATTTTTTTCTTCTTGGAAGTTAGCAAGCTCGTTCCTTAAATTTTCTCCCTCTTGCTGTAAAGTATTTATCTTTTTCTCCCACTCCTCCAGCTCGCTTTTATCCGGTAACTCTTGTTTAATATTTTCTATCTTAGCCTCAAAATCTTTAACGGCTGCTTCTTGCCAGTTGCTGACATCTTTGCTTAAGCCTTGCCAGCGACTTTCCCATTGAGAAGAAATGGCGCTTAATTCTCCCTCCAGCGAGGATAAGCTCTGATGTAAGGTATCAATAACTTTATCAAGTTCTTCCTTTTCTTGAGTTAAGAGGTGGAGAGTATCTTCCACCTCTTTTTCTTTATTTTCCAGAGAAATTATTTTTTCCTCTAAAGGTACAGTCTTTTCTTCTAAAAGAGAAGGGATACTCTCCAATTGCTGAGATTGCTGGGTCTGTACCGATTTTAATTCTTCCACCGCTTTTTGAAGATCTTGAAGGAGAGTCTCCAGAGCATCAACTCTCTTTTCTAACTCTTGAAGAGAAGTATCAACTTTAGTTTCTTGTTCGTTAACCCGGTCTGAAAGGATGGAGAAACGTTGGTCGATATTCAATTTACTGAGCTCATCCTGAAGAGAAGCTTGAACCTCTTTCCAATTCTGCTCTAAAAGATTAATTTTTTCCTCTGTAGCCTTTATCTCCGATTCCATAGTAGCTCTCAATGTCTCTAAATCTTGGGATTGCTGCTCTTGAATAGCTTTCAGAGAACTTTCCAGATTATTTATTTTCTCTTCCCATTGATTCGCCACTTGTTCCCATTCTTCTCGACTTAGAGATTTACTTTGAACTTCTGAAATTAGCTGATTTATATTTTCTAACTCTTGAAGAGAGGTGCTAATCTTAGCTTCCTGTTCGTTAATCCGGTCTGAAAGGATGGAGAAACGTTGGTCAATATTCAATTTACTGAGCTCATCCTGAAGAGAGGTAAAACTATTTTTAATCTCTTCCAGTCCTTTCTTCTGACTCTCAAGCTCCTTTTTAACTTCTTGGATAGCTTCATCCCGAGGAGCAAATTCCCCTTTCAACTCCTCCATTGCTGAAATAAAATTAGCTATACTCTTATTAGTCTCTACTATAG
>JAGPEW010000092.1 GCA_018056825.1 Candidatus Sordicultor aquaticus | reverse complement strand
CGGTAGAATCTTACTCCATAGTTTCAATCTATTCTGGGGTAGAAATGAAGATGGGAAAACCCTCACCATAGATGCTCTAGTAAAGATGTTATTAGGGCGAAATGTCAAAGAATTTGAGCATATAGATCGGGTAGAGGAAAACCCGGAGGGTTATGTAATAATAGAAAATGAAAAAGGTGAAGAAATTAAGCTTCCAGGAAGAACCGATTTAACAAAAATTGCTGGTTTGACTTCTTCAGAATGCTGCAATATTTTCATAGTGAGGAATAGTAAATTGTCTATTGCTCGTGATGCTGCTCAAGAAAGTAAATTTTATATCAATGTGACGGATCGTCTCACCGGTCTTAGAACCGGGGAAATTCATAGAATAAAAGAGGCTCTTAGAGGAATGGGTAAGATAACACCCTCGGGTATATTTAGAGATGTTGGAGATGAAAAATTAAAAACCAGAATAGAAAATGCCAAAAACCTGGTAGAGAAAATTAAAAGTTTAGGTAAAGAAATCGTAGAAAAAAGATCTGACGAACTTGAAGAAGAATCTGCAAAATTGAGGGAAGGAATAGAAAGGATTGACCAGGAAATAAAAGCGTTTGAAGAAGCCAGAAAGAGAGAGAAGTACGAAAAGGGAAGAGATGCATTAGATAACTTCAATAGCTCTCTAAGTCGACTTAAAAACTTAGAAATCTATAATGAAGAAGATGAAAGATTGTGGAGTGATTGCAATAGGGATATTAAATCTTTTGAAGAAGAAAGAAAAAGGGTAGCTAAAGAGCTTGAAGAGAGCAAAGAAGAGCTCAAGTTAGCGAACAAGAAGTTAGACGAGGTAGAGGGGGATTTCCGGGTTCTTTCTGAGAAAAAGAAAAAGTTGGATGAGGAAATTAAGCCAGAGTTAAAAGCTTACGAAAATAAGACCATAGAGTTAGCGCAGCAACAAGCAAAAGGTAAATTTTTTACTTCATTGGGGATAATTTCTGGGGTCTTACTCGGAATATCTTTACTTGGAGTTATCTTCAATCCCTCGTTGTTATTTTATGCTCTGGTAATATTGTTTTCAATCTTAGCTTTAGTTTCGGGAGCGTATCAATTCCGATTAGTGAGGGAAAAGGCTCGACTCGCAGGAATGTTGGAGAAAAATAAACTGGCTCTTTCAAAATTGGGGATAGATGCAGAGAGTATGGAAAAAATTATTTGGAATGTTCAGAGTTTTGATGAACATTATTATAAAAAATCCGGAGAGTTACAAGATATGAAAAGTAAAAAGGGGAACCTGGAAGGGAATATTAAAGATTTGCAAAACAAAAAAGTCCCTGAAATAGAAAATAGGATTAATAACTTTGAGAAAAAAATAGAGGAAATAAAAAGGAAGTCAAAAGAGGAATCTCTTGAGGGATACACTGATAAGTTAAGGTTAAAACAAAAACTGGAAAGTTCATTAAAAGAGCAGGGAAGCATCTTAAAGAGCCACTTAGGGGAAAAGAGCATAAGTTTGGAAGAAAATATTTCCTACTGGAGTGAAGAAATTGAAAAACTGGAGACATACTGGGATAAAGCTAAAAATGTGAAATATAGCGAGACTGCTGTAACAGATTTAAGAAACAAGAAAATGAAATTGGAAGAAAAATTGAAAGATATAAATGAAAGAATGAAAACCATTCGAAAGGTTTTAGATGATATAGAGCGACAAGTAAATGAGATTCTGCGATTAAAAGAAGAATATTTACACTGTAAGACACTGGTGGATTTGGAAGCAGTTAAGGATAAATTGCAAAAATTTGTTGATGAAAATGAAAACAATAGAAGCAATGTATTAGAAGCTATAAGAATTTTTGAAGAAATAGAAACAGAAGAAAAGGAAAAGGTTTCTGAACTTTTTGGTAGGAATAGTCCCACATCAAAATATTTTGGGGAGATAACCGATGGTCTTTATGAAGAAGCTGTATTCCATCGGGAAGAAGAGAGAATTAAAATCAGGCGTAAGGACAATATGCTGTTAGAAGCGGAAAAGTTATCCGGTGGCGCCTATGACCAATTGTATTTTTCTATTAGACTGGCTCTGGGAGAAAAGCTTCTAAAAGATAAAAAAGGATTTTTTATTATGGATGACCCTTTCATAAAAGCAGACTTAGATAGGCTACAAAGACAGATTGAGACATTAAAGAGCATTGCTGGATTAGGATGGCAAGTCATATACTTTAGCGCCAAAGGGGAGATTAAAGAGATTTTGAGAGAAGAAATAAACTGTGGCTGCATTAACTATGTGGAACTTCCAGGTATATTCTCTTGAAGGTCAGGTGGTTTGGCTCAACAATAGGTAAGAGTTTTGCAAGCTTCTCTCGCCTACATAAAATTAAATAAAATTGGGTTGTTGAATTCCCTAATTAATAGTCGGAAATTGTAGGTCAGAAAATAAACCCAAGAGCCGGTGAACAAGCTGTGACTCTATGGGGTTTTTGTTAGCATTTTTTGCCTGTTCCAATTATGCTTCATTAAAACTTTATAGGATTTTATATGCCGAAGGGAAGATCCTACTATATTCTGACTATGAAGAGGAAAGGAATTTTCTTAAAACTATGGCAGCCAAGAATGCGAACATATATTTGAAGAAATTGAGGATGGGAAAATTCATTTAATTTATGCTAAAACAAACTATAAACAAGCCTTTTTAAGATTAAGCTATGGGCAGCCTTTTTGCTTTACCATTATCACTTTCTTTAATAAATGAAGTAAAAATATCTTTAAAAATTTCTTTATCTTCTAATTTTATCTCTCTCCCTTCAGCTATCTCTGCTATCCAGTAAGCACTAATACTGGATAGCAGAATACGAATAACTTCTGGACCATCTATTTTGTTTCCTCCTTTAGTCTCCAAAACACCAACTCGCCTCCCCAAATCTTCTCTCACCCTTCGGAATCTTTGCAAAGATTGGCGAAGTTCTTGGAACACTTCAGGATGGGTAAAAAAATCATAAGCTATCCGGCGAAAAATCAAAATAGAATCTCTTTCCTTATGAAAGAAAACAAAATATCCCTCGATAATTCTTTTTAAGGTCTCTTGAGGACTTAGAGAAAAAGGAATATCAGCGATACTCTCTATTGCTTGCTGGAGAATAACATTGACAATTTCCAACAGTAACTCTAATTTGCTACCAAAATAATAATAGATTGTAGGTTTCTTAACTCCCGAAAGTAAAGAAATATCTTCTAAAGTAGCTTCAAAAAAACTCTTTTCGGCAAAAACTTTCTTTGCCGTTTCTAATATCTTATCTCTTTTGCCCGCTGTAACCATATGACCTCCTTAGAAGATTAAAATCCTCTAATTTTCTCCTACCAGAGGAAGCGAGTGAGATAAACAAACCTAAACACACCAAAATCAAAATTTTATTTCTCACCATCTTACAGCTTACAACTCTGGGCGCTGAACGGTTCTAACTGAGAAAAAGTTATCAGGAAGAGGAATATTTTTTTCTATGCTTCCCATCTCAATGGTGGTTTTATGATTTTCCTTCAAATCAGTCAGGTTAATCTTCTTAACAGTGATTGAGCCATCCTCCTCCTCTTCTATCTCGGGAATTTCCAGAGTTTTCCACAGATTGGCGTCTTTATCATAAAATTCAATTTTTCGAAAATAAAACTTTTCTTTATCTACTTCCATCAGTAGTTTAGAGTAGTTAGACTCTGGGTCCTGGGGAATAAGTTCTAACTTATATATCTCTTCAGTTTCCTCTATTAGAGTAGAATTATAATCTTCCCGACTATAGCTTCCTCCCAGCTCATCATAGGTAAAATCAGTACCCATGAATTTTTCGTTTTTTTCTGAACTAGCAATCCGACGTACTTTCTTAAAAGCCGGCATATAAAGATACATACTCTCTCCTCCTTTTATGCTGAGAAGAGTAACGCCTTTCACATCGGCTGGGTTTAAGAAACGAACAATTATAGAAACAACATCTTCTCCTTCATCTTTTGAATACATAACCATTTCTCTGGCTTCTTCTTTGCCTTTAGAATCTATTAAGGTCATTTTAGCAACTGATTTCTGAGTTTCAAACTTAGTAGTGCGAGCTTCTACCTCATCTAAAATTTCATCCGCTGTCATAGCCCAAGATGGAACACTTATTAAAGCTATCAAAATTATAGTTATTAGACATAATAACTTTTTCATCGAATTCATATCCTTTCTATTTTTTTATTTTTATTGTTACCATATTCAGCCACATGAAGAAGCAATGGTAACACCATTAAGGCGTAAAACATACTGACCAACAATACTGTAGCTACTAGGTCACCAAACATACGAAGCATCCGAATTCGAGAGAGGGTGAGAATATAAATTCCTCCTGAAACAGATAAAGAGTTAAGAACTATCCCTCTTCCTGTATTTACCAAGGTAGTGCGAAGAGGGTTGGAAGAGCCTTTTCCTAATTCCAAATACCAGCGAGAAGTAAAATGAATAGTATAATCAACTCCTGCTCCGATGGCGATGCTGGCTACCATCAAAGTAGCAGTATTTAAAGGGATGTCTAACAAACCCATAAGGCCAAAAGAAGTATAAACCGTCATTAAAATAGGAACAATAGCAATAAGAGATTTTTTAAGGGAGCGGAGCTGTAAAAGCAATAAAAGGTAAACAATGACAAAAGCGAGAATCAAACTTTCTATTTGTTGGGTAAAAAGCTGGTTGTTTATATGATTGGAGATAATAG
>JAGPEW010000091.1 GCA_018056825.1 Candidatus Sordicultor aquaticus | reverse complement strand
ATTATAAAGGGGTTCTCCCCACTGAGGAATGTTTTCTCCCTCAGTAGTCTTTGCCTCTTTAAGTTTTTTGTCTTTTTCTTTTGCTTCTTGGGGGATTATAAAGGGGTTCTCCCCACTGAGGAATGTTTTCTCCCTCAGTAGTCTTTGCCTCTTTAAGTTTTTTGTCTTTTTCTTTTGCTTCTTGGGGGATTATAAAGGGGTTCTCCCCTTTATAGTTCGGGGTTATAAGGGGGTTTACCCCACTGAGGAATATCTTTCTTCCTCAGTATTTTTTTGCCTTTAATCCTTTAATTTTTTATTCCTTATTTTTTGCCTTTTTGGGCGTTATAAGGGGGTTTACCCCACTGAGGGATGCTTTTCCCCTCAGTAGTCTTTGCGGCTAACTGTGTAATGTTTTAATCGCTTTTCTTTGGAATTGTTTCCCAATTAGTTAGTATTAATGCTTAATTTATTAGTAAGTTAATAAGATATTTTTCCAATATATTATTGAATTTCAATGAATGTTGTGAAAAAGTAGATTGACTTCTCCTAAAGGTATAATATAATTAAGATTAGTTAAAATACCTTGTAAGGGAGGGAAGTTTTATGAAAAAGTACCACTTTTTAACAATTCTCGCTTTGGTGTTTCTTTTAGTTTTTACTCTACCAGTTTTTGCTCAGGAGAAATATAAGATTGCTTTCGTACCCAAGTTAGTTGGTATTCCTTACTTTAATGCTATGGAAGCAGGAGGTAAAAAAGCTGCTGAAGATTTAGGAGTGGAATTTATCTATACTGGTCCGGTAACTGCCGATGTAGCTAAACAAATTGAAACTATCGATAACCTTATTACTCAGGGAGTAGATGCTATTGCTGTAGCTCCTAATGATCCTGCAGCTATCACTCCAGTCTTGGAAAAAGCTAAGGAAAAAGGTATTTTGGTTTTAACCAGTGATACTGATGGAGCTCAAGAGGTAAGAGATTTGTTTGTGAATCAGGCTATAGAAAAAGAAATTGGTTATACCACTATGGATGAGCTAGCTAAGGCAATGAACTATGAAGGAGAGTTTGCCATTGTTTCTTGTGGACCTACTGCTTGGAACCTTAACACCTGGATTCTTTACGAACTAGAGAGACTATCTGAATATCCCAATATGAAATTAGTTACTATTCGTTATGCTGAAGAAGATGTCCAATTAGCTATTAATGTGGCTTTAGACCTTATTAACGCTTTTCCTAACCTGAAAGGAATTATTGGTCAGTGCAGTACCTCGGCTCCTGGCGTAGCAGAAGCAGTAACTCAAGCAGGTAAAATTGGGCAAATTGTAGCTACTGGAGTATCAGTGCCTTCTATGATGGCTCCTTATGTTAAAAATGGAGCAGTGAAGAGTTTTGTGCTCTGGAATCCAGTAGACCTTGGTTACTTAACAGTATGGGCAGCTAAGTATCTGTTGGATGGTAATAAGTTTGAAGAAGGGATAGAATACGAGGTTCCTGGAATTTCTACTAAGCCTCGGTATGTAGCTGAAAGTAAAATGCTGATTTTAGGGCCGCCAATGGTTTTTGACGCAAGCAATGTAGACAACTTTGATTTTTAACCTCTTGATTAATTATAGGAGAGGGCCGAAAACCCTCTCCTTTTTATTTTATTGTGAGGAGCTAAAATATGGAGACTATTGTTTTAGAGTGCCGAGGTATTTCTAAATCTTTTGGTGGAGTTAGAGCTTTAAAACAAGTAAACTTCTCTCTCCGACAAGGAGAAGTTCATGCTTTGGTAGGAGAAAATGGAGCAGGAAAATCTACTTTAATTAGAATCATATCTGGGGCTCTGCTTCCCGACCAAGGAGAAATCTGGTATCAGGGTAAAAAAGTGGAAATAACTTCTCCTCGGTTGGCTCAAACGATGGGTATTTCTGCAGTTTACCAAGACCCTTTGATTTATCCCTATCTTTCAGTAGTGGAAAATATCTTTCTAGGTAGGGAAATAAAAACCCCTCGAGGTAATATTGATTGGAGTAAGCAAGAAGAAAAGGCTAAAGAATTATTTGCTTCCTTAAACATCTCTCCTCATTTTTTGAGGCAACCTATGGGGGAATTAAGTGTAGGTTTACAACAGTTAGTTTTGATTGCTAAAGCCATAGCCTATGGGGCTCAAGTGATTATTTTTGATGAACCCACTGCTATTCTTACCGAGCACGAAGCTGAGAGATTGTTTCAGATTATTAAGAGGTTGAAAGAGCAGGGAGTAGGGATAATTTATATCAGTCATCGACTAGAGGAAATTTTCCAAATTGCTGATAGGGTTACCATTATGCGAGATGGAGAGGTGGTAGGGGATTATCCTCTCTCGGCGATAAATCGAGAAATGATTGTGGAATTGATGGCTGGTAAACATCTGGTAGAAGAAATAGAACATGGAGGAAAAAAGGGCAAAGAGCCAATATTAGCAGTTAAAAATCTTACTAAGAAGGGGAAATTTGAAGATGTAAGTTTTGAAGCTTTTCAAGGAGAGATATTAGCTTTTTCCGGGTTAGTTGGTTCAGGAAGAACTGATGTAGCACAAGCCCTTTTTGGTATTATTTCTCCTGATAGTGGAGAAATTTACTACCAAGGAAAGAAATTTAAAGCTTATTCTCCTCAGCATGCTATGAATCAAGGAATAGCTTATCTTCCCGAAGACCGTAAAACTCAAGGTCTTTTTCCTATTTTAAGTGTTTCTTATAATATTACTATTTCTATTTTGCGACAGATAGCTAACCATCTCGGTATAGTTAATGCTAAAAGAGAAAGGGAAATAGCAGAAAAATACATTAAAGAGTTGAATATTCGTACCCCTTCTTTAGAAGCTAAAGTGTTCAACTTGAGTGGAGGCAATCAACAAAAAGTGGTATTAGCTAAATGGTTAGGAGTTAATCCTCGGGTGCTTATTCTCGATGAGCCCACCCGAGGAATAGATGTAGCAGCCAAGGCTGAAGTTCACCAGATGATTGCTAAGTTGGTAGAAAGAGGTATGGCGGTAATAATTATTTCTTCAGAATTACCCGAGGTATTAAAGTTAGCCGATCGAGTAATAGTTATGCACGAAGGGAAAGTTACGGGCGTTTTTGAAGGAGAAGATATAGATTCTACTAACCTGGTTAGAGCAGCTACCGGAGAAAGAATGCTGCCTGGTAAATCTGATTAGCGGGAAGGGAAAATTATGACTAATTTCCAGAGAATAGTGAGAAGAAGAGAGTTTACTGTTTTAATTTTAATTTTGGTTCTGGGTGCTATTTTTTCTTTTACTACTGAGAGGTTTTTGTCGATAAGCAATATTTCTAATCTACTTTTACAGCTATCTGGAGTAGCAATCACCGCTATTGGGATGACCATGGTTATAATCACCGGAGGAATAGATGTTTCGGCAGGTTCTACTCTGGGGATGGCTTGTGTGGTGAGCGGGTATTTCCTTTTAGGAGGTTATTCTCCTTTTTTGGCTCTGATACTTGCTGTGTTGGTGGGGTTGGGTATTGGATTGGTAAATGGAACTATCATAGCCTGGGGAGGTATTCCTCCTATCATTGCTACTTTGGGGATGATGAATTTAATTAGAGCTTTAATGTTTCAAATTTTGGGAGGGAAGTGGATATCCGGCATTCCTCCCAGCGTGCGAACAATAGGCCTGGGTAAGTGGTTAGGTATACCCATCCCTATGTGGATTGCTGCTTTTCTCATTGCTATTTTTTCCTACTTTTTGAGTTATCGACCCTTAGGTCGCCATGTTTATGCTGTAGGCAACAACCCTGAAGCGGCCCGAGTATCAGGAGTTAATTTGAAGAGTACTGTTGTTTTTGTTTATGCTTTGACTGGAGCTTTGGCTGGGTTTGCCGGTCTCATTAATGCTGCTCGAACCGGTATTGTTCAGACCAATACCGGTATGGGTTTTGAACTGGATGTAATTGCTGCAGTGGTTTTAGGAGGAACCAGCGCCTTGGGAGGAAGGGGAACCATTATTGGTAGTCTCTTGGGAGCTTTTTTGGTAGGTATAATTAAAAATGGAATGGTGTTACTTAATGTTCCGGCTTTGAGTGAAGGTTTAGTCATTGGAGTACTAATTATTATTTCGGTGTTAGCTGACATAATAAGGGCCAGGAGAGAGACGAGATGAGAAATATTTGGGATACTATAATTGGCAATCGGATGTTCTTTTTATCTTTACTTTTTGTTATTTTGTTTGTGGTGTTATCTCTGACTGTTCCCGGTTTTTTAAACCTCTATAATCTAACTAATATGACCCAATATGGCGTAGAATTGGGCCTGTTAGCTCTGGCAGAAGCTTTAGTAATCCTTTCCGGTGGAGGAGGAATTGACCTTTCAGTAGGGTCAATGATGAGTTTGGTAGCTATAGTAATTGGAGTTTTTATTGGTAGAGTAGGATTATCTCCTTCTCTGGCTATTGTGTTTGGTATGTTAGCTGGCTTAGCTGCAGGTTTATTTAATGGGTTATTAGTCAGTGTGGGTAAAATACTTCCTCTTATAGTTACCTTAGCTGGTATGTATATTTATCGCTCTTTGGCTCTCATCATTGCCGTAGACCCTCAATTTGGGCCTAACCCTATGCCGGTCTCTAACTTTCCTAAGTCTTTTTACTTCATAGGACAGTACCGAATAGGAGGAATACCTTTCCAGGTTCTCTTTATTTTTGTTCCTGTTCTTTTAATTCTGCACTTTTTGCTTTCTCAGACAGCTTGGG
>JAGPEW010000090.1 GCA_018056825.1 Candidatus Sordicultor aquaticus | reverse complement strand
GATAGCCCACTGCAGAAGGGATTCTTCCTAAAAGAGCAGAAACCTCTGCTCCCGCTTGCACATAGCGGAATATATTATCAATAAAAAGCAAAACATCTTGAGAAAGAACATCACGGAAAAATTCAGCCATAGTAAGAGCAGTGAGAGCTACCCGGAATCGAGCTCCTGGTGGTTCATTCATTTGCCCAAAAACTAAGGTGGTGTGGCTGAGTACCCCGCTGGCTTCCATCTGGAGCCAGAGTTCGTTTCCTTCCCTTACTCTTTCTCCTACTCCAGCAAAAACTGATACTCCCCGGTGAGTGGTGGCAGTACGGTTAATCAGCTCCATGATGAGCACTGTTTTTCCTACTCCTGCTCCTCCAAAAAGACCAGTTTTACCCCCTCGGAGATAGGGACAGAGTAAATCTATTATTTTTATGCCGGTTTCGAATATCTGGGCAGAAGCAATGCGCTCCACGAGCGGTGGGGCAGGACGATGAATAGAATTTTTAGCCGTAGTGCGGATAGGGCCTTTACCGTCTATGACCTCCCCTAAGACATTGAACATTCTTCCTAAGGTTTCTTTGCCCACCGGGACTTTGATTGGCTCTCCGGTGTCATAAACTTCTACTCCCCGCTGTAAGCCGCTGGTGTCTTGAATGGCAATACATCTTACTGTTCCTTCTCCTAAATGACTCTGCACTTCTAAAACCAAAGGCTCACTATTGTCCTCTTTGATGTTCCTCTGAGGGACAAGGAGAGCGTTATAAATAGCAGGTGCTTCTCGCACCGAAAATTTCACATCCACTACTTGGCCAATGATTTCTTCTACTATACCCTTGTTCATTATGACCTCCTAAGGGAGTTAAAACCCTCTATTTTCCATCTTCTTCCCGCTTTAGGAGAAGATTACTCCTGGGTAGGGAAGTTCTTCTCTTAGTGGGTTTGATTTCTAACTTTAATTGATTTTTATCGCTAAGCATATAATTATAGCAAAAGATAAAAATTTTTACCTTTTGATAGTTCCTCTTTCTCTAGGGTATGGTAAGGAAGGATGTTTCTCCGCATAGAAGTAGTCTTCAGGAAATCTCCTCCCTCTTGTCTCTACTTTCTCTCTCTTTCTCTGTCAGGAAGAAAAAGTAGATATCACAATACTAAAATGCTTCCCCCCAATTTGCCATAATAAACCTTCCCTACCGCCTAACGGCAATAATAGGAAACTTTACCCTGAGCTATTGGGACTATCTCCTCAAAACTTGATAGGCACTGCTTACTTCGTTTAGCTCTTGGGTGATTTGCTCCTGGCGCATTTTGTGATAAGAAGTAGTAAGAGACTCAATCATGTCTTGGGCATGGGTAGTAGCAGCGTCCATAATAGTTAGACGGGTTGCTTGCTCGCTGATAAAAGATTCTACAATAGCTCGATAAATAGAAGCAAAAAGGTATTCAAAACTCAGGCGTTCGGCCAAGAGTTTTGTATCACTCAAGAAAAGATACTTATCTTGAGGCTCCTGCTTATATTTATCGAGGGTGGAAAGAGGAAGCACGGGTATTACTTCTGCTAAATGTTGAGATACAGAGATATACCGATTGAAAGCAACATATAGGTGAGTAAATTTTCCTTCCCTTCTGAAACCTTCAATTTTGTATACTATATCTCGGACATCCCAATAATGGGGCAGTTGATGGATAGGAAGCTCTTGAAAGAACATTAATTCTCCCGAGAGGAGATTTTTCCCTTGACTTCCTAAAACAGCCAATTTTATCTTGTCTTTCTCCTGAGTAGATATAAAGTTGTTAATCTTATAGGCTAAAACCTGGTTAAAGTTTCCTACTAGTCCTTTGTCGGAAAAAATTCCTAATACCAAAATATTTTCCGGGGGGACATAGGGAAAGCAAAAGCTAACTGCTTCCAGTATGTTTTCCAATTTACTGGTAAAATTATTGATTTTATCTACTATGCCTTTACCCATTCTCCAGCGAACAGCGGAAATAGTTTTCATAGTCCGAGTTACGTGCTGAATTTCTTCTATTAATTTTATCTGTTCCCGGATAGCAGCTAACTTAGCCATTATTATCACCGGAGAGGAATTTTTGATTAAAGTCTAAGATGAGTTTTTTCATATTTTCTTCCAACTCTCGAGAGAGCTCTGCTTCTCTTCTTATTCTCTCTAAAAGCTCGGGATTCTCCTTCTCAGCGTAAGAAAATAATGATTTTTCCCACTCTTTAACTCTCTCTAAGGGAATCGCATCCACTAACCCTTGAGTAGCAGCAAAAACTGCTAATATTTCTCGAGCTAAATCTTGAGGCGCAAGAGGAGGTTGAGTCATCAATTCTAGAACTTTTTTTCCGTGCTCTAACTGACGATGAGTAACTTCATCTAATTCAGCACTGAATCGGGCAAAGTCCTCTAACTCAAAATATTGAGCCAGGTCTAAGCGCAAACGACGAGCAGCCTTTTTCATTATTGCAGTTTGGGCTTCTCCTCCTACTCGAGACACCGAAAGGCCTATATTTATAGGAGGGAGGAAACCCCGGGAGAAGAGGCTGCTCTCTAAGTAAATTTGTCCATCAGTTATGGAGATAACATTGGTAGGAATATAAGATGCTATATCTCCTTCTTGAGTTTCTACAATAGGTAAAGCAGTAATAGAGCCTCCTCCTAAATCTTCTGATAACTGAGCACTTCTCTCTAAAAGACTGGAATGAACATAGAAAATGTCTCCGGGATAAGACTCTCTTCCTGGAGGACGACGCATTAAAAGAGACAAAGCTCGATAGGCAGCAGCATGTTTAGATAAATCATCAAAAATTACTAGAGCATCTTCCCCCTGATACATAAAATATTCGGCTAAAGCAACGCCGCTATAGGGAGCAAGATAAACAAGAGCTGGTGGGTCTTCAGCAGAAGTGGATACTATAGTAGTGTAATCCAGTGCTCCCCGCTTCTGAAGGATGTCTACTACTTCAGTAATAGCAGAAAGTCTCTGTCCTATGGCTACGTATATACAGATTACATTTTTCCCTTTTTGATTGATGATGGTATCCAAAGTTATAGTAGTTTTCCCTGTTCTTCGGTCGCCGATAATGAGCTCTCGTTGGCCTTTACCTAAAGGAATCATGGAGTCAATGATTTTAATACCGGTGAGAAGAGGTCTTTGTACTGGGTGACGTTCTACCACCTGGGTAGCGGGGTACATTATTTTTCTTTTTGCTCGCTGAGGATAAGGGCCTTTCCCATCTTGAGGATTACCTAGGGGGTCAATAACTCTACCTAATAACCCTTCTCCCACTGGGATTTCTAAGGTTCTTCCTGTCCGGAAAACAGGTTCTCCACAGTGGAGAGAAGTGTAATCCCCTAACAAGATACATTTTAACTCTTCTTTTTCTAAATTGAAAGCTTGTCCTGGGACGCGGCCAGCGAACATCAACACCTCGCCCATCATGGCATTACTTAAGCCTCGTACTGAGGCAACGCCATCTTGTACTTCCTTTATTTCTCCTACCTCTTCTATTTCGGGCTTTAACTCATAAGAAGAAATAGCTTCTTTGGCTTTTTTAATAACTTCAGGTGTAACTGACATTTAACTAACCTCTTTAAGGATTCTCTCTTTGATTTTTTGTAGCTGAGTTTTTAGGCTACAATCGATAAGCATCTCCTCCCAGATGATTATTACCCCTCCTAAGATAGAAGGGTCAAGCTCTTCCTGGAGAGTAAAATCATCTTGGGGAGATAAACGAGATAGATGCTTTTTAATTATTTTTTTTTGCTCTTCGGTAAGAGGAAGAGGAGTAATTACTCTTACCACTTCACTGTTCATAGCTTACTTCCATTTGCTCCTCTATTTGAGATATTGCTTCTCCCAACAATTGGTCAATTAATTGAGTTTGTATTTCTGGCGTGATTTGGGTGTTAAGGATTTTAACAATCGCTGCTTCAACTATTTCTACTATCTCTTCTCGGAGTTGAGAGAAAAGCTTTTCTACTTCATTTTGAGCTTTCTTTTCGTATTCTTTCTTAATTCTTTCTGCTTCTTGGTAGGCTTCATTAATAATATTTTCTTTTATTTTGGCTGCTTCTTGGTTGGCTTGCTCTATCATCTCTAAATATTTTTCCTGAATCTTTTTTTCCTCTTCTTCTAATTTTATACGGAATTCCTCTGCTGCTTTTTTTTGGGCCTCAGCAGCAGAGATTTGCTCCTCTATGTACTTAGTGCGGTTTTCTAATGCTTGTACTGCTGGTTTGAATAAAAACCGCACTAGGAGCAAGACCAAAATTACGAAGTTTATTATTTGAAAGATAATGCTCCAGTCTACCCTAATCATAAAAGATAACCTTCTTATTTAAATACGTATTGAACAAAGGGATTGGCAAAAAGGAGTATTAGAGAAATAACTAGTACGTATATAGCTAATGATTCTAACATAGCTAGGCCGACAAAAAGAGTACGGCTAATAGCACCGGTAGCCTCTGGTTGGCGAGCAATCCCTTCTAGGGCTTGAGAGCAAGCTTTGCCCTGTCCCAGAGCGGGAAAAATCACTCCAATGGCTATAGAAAAACCAGCAGTAAAAACTGTTACGCAAAGAAACAGTATTTCTCCTTGCATTTTTATGATGCCTCCTTTTAAACATTGCGAGTAATTATATCTCTAACATTTCAAGATTTCAACTTGGAACTGGAGTTTGCGAGCTATTCCATTTTATGGAATCAATCTTAACCCAAGTTGCAGAT
>JAGPEW010000089.1 GCA_018056825.1 Candidatus Sordicultor aquaticus | reverse complement strand
ATACATAGCTATCTTTTAACTTTCTATATAATTTGCTGTTTAAAGTTTTAGTACTTTTGTAGGTTTTGTAGGATACTATAACGGCACAAATTATTGTAGCTCAAGGATTTTTTGTAAAGACTGATTGGTAGAAGTTTTTAAAATCTCCTCGTAATGAGGACAATAAGCTAAAATATAATTGATACTAAAACCTGTTCCCCTTTTCCTGGTTTTTGGGCTGTAAAGGGAGCTCTTTTTCATAATTTATTTGCTGTTTTCTAAATTTAGTTGGGAATCTATTTTCCTCCTGTCATACCTAAAATATTCAGTTAGGCGTCTAAAAAGAGGAGATTATAGAGAAAACGTCCTCTATAGTTCGGTTAATTTAAAGAAAAAATAAAACTTAACTATTTAAGAACGAGAAATAATGTGCTAAACTCATATAGAAAATAATTTTTGATGAAATAGGGGGATGTTTTCTGATGGCTCGGGATATGAATTGCTTTTTTGGGATCGGGAATTTAACTCGGGAGCCCGATTTGCGTTATACCCCCCAGGGAACACCAGTTTGTCGATTCAGCATTGCTATGAATCGTAGCTATTCAGGTAAACAGGGGATGATTAAGGAAGTTACTTATGTTACCGTGGCTGCCTGGTCTAAATTAGGAGAAATTTGTGCTCATTATCTCCATAAAGGTAGCCGGATAGCAGTGATGGGGGAACTGCGCTCTAATTCTTGGGAAGATCGTAACGGCAATCGCCGAATCTCCTACGAAATCAGAGCAAATAATATTCAGTTTTTAAGTTCCTCGAAAGGAGTAGCGCAAGAGCAAGTGGAAGAGTTTCCTGGATTAGGAGCAAAATTGGAAATGGAGGAGGCAGAACCATTCGTCTATGATGGTGGAGAAGAACCGTTGGGAGAGCTGGAAGATATTCCTATGGAGAACGATGGGGGAGAAATTGCTCCCTTTTAAGGGAAGAGTCTTTATATTTTTTTTGCTTCTTTTTCTTCTTCCCTTTCATTCCCTGGAGGCTCAAGTAGAAATAAACTGGGGAGGAGAATCTTTTTCCTCTCAAGCCGAGGTAAGAGTCCGTCAGGGAAAAACTTATGTAAATGTGGAAGAATTGTTTCGAGAAATAGGGGGGATTGTTTATTATTCTCCCATTATGAATAAAATAAATTTAGGTTTTAAAGGTACAGCCTGGGTTCTTTCTCTTGATAAAGGGGTAGCAGTAAATAATGGGAGAGAAGTGCCCTTACAAAGAGAAGTATTCATAGAAGGTAATGTTCCCTTCGTTTCTTTAGACCTTTTGAATCAGCTTTTTTCTTTTGTTTCCTCTACTTATGCCCCTTCTATTACCTCGTCTCCCGAGGCCAGCTTTTCTCCTCCTCCCGAGGAGGGAAAATATCCTTCTCTTGTCCTTTCGGGAATTAGATTCTATTCTTATTCAGAAGAGATGAGAACCAGAGTTACTTTTGACTTTCGAGGGGGAATTCCTTCTTATTCTTATCGCATAGACCGGGAGAATAATAGAATAATTATTGAACTTTTGGGCTGCAACTGGCAGCAATCTATTTCTCCTGTAAGAGTGGGTGATGGGAGGATAGACCGTATAGAAGTGGCGAAGACAAGTGAGGGGTTAAGAATTAATATCTGGTTACAGAATCCGGTACAGATTAAAGAAGAGAAGAAATTGCCCGGAGATAACCCTAGAGTCTATTTTGATTTAGTTTCTCTGATAGAAACTCGGGTAGAGGCATCACCAGAGGCAAAATCAACTGCCGCTCCTATAACTTCACCTAAAACCCAACCTACCCCTACTTCTCCGCAAGGAACTCCTGGTCTTTCTTATAATGAGGTTAACACTAAAGTAGTGGTTATAGACCCTGGTCATGGAGGAAATGACCCTGGTTGTGTTTACAATGGCTATAAAGAAAAGGATGTAGTGTTGGCTATTTCGCAAAAAGTAAAAGCAGCTTTAGAAAGTAAAGGTTATCAGGTTTTTCTGACCCGTTCTCAGGATGTTTATCCTTCTTTGAATGAACGATATCGAGTAGCTAATGAGCATCGGCCTTTTGTTTTCTTGAGCATTCACTGTAACGCTTCTCCTAACCCTCAAGCCACCGGGGTAGAGGTATTTGTGGGAGGAGTGAAACCTCGGGGAGAGGGGGCGGAAGATGTAGCTGGTCGGGAAAACCAACTTTTCTTGGAGAAAGGGAGAGCAGAGGACGTCAACCGAGTAGGTAATATTTTATCTTCTGCTTATTATCAGGGTAGCCGGGAAGTCAGCGCCGAACTGGGTGGAATAATATCACAGAAAGTTTCTTCTACTACTGGACAAAAAAATCGGGGGCTGAAAGAGGCACCCCTTGTGGTTTTAGACGGTATGTATTATCCAGCTTGTTTGATTGAAGCGGGCTTTTTAAGTAATGCTGAAGAAGCTAAAAAACTAGCTTCTTCTTCTTTCCAAGAAAAATTAGCTCAGGCTATAGCTCAGGCCATAGACGATTTTAGCCGAAGTCCTAAATTTAAGAGCTTTTTAGGAGAATAGAATGGAAAATCAAACTCCCCCTTCTCGCAAAAGATACAAAGAAAAAGAATCTTCCTGGCCAAGTTGGTTCTATATTTTAGTTGGTTTAGCTATTTTTTTTGCCATTTTATATTTTGGAGAGTTAATTTTGCAACATTTTCAGCCTCCGGAGATTTCTCCTTCTCCAGGAGCTACCCCTCTTTCGGAAGAAGGATTAAAAAGAATTACCCCTTTTCCAGAGGAAGAAGTAGTTCTTTACTTTTCTAATCCTGATTTCACTGCTTTAGTGGGAGAAAAGAGGAAGATTAAAAAAGATAGTAAATGGATGGAGCAAATATTGAAGGAACTATTAAAAGGACCACAAGACCGTTCTCTATATAATCCTATACCTCCTTCCACTCGTTTGAATGCAGTATTTTTGGAAGGGGATACTGCTTATGTGGATTTGAGTGCGGAGATGGTTAAGAACCAATCGGGAGGAACTTCTCAGGAGCTTTTGAGTGTTTACGCTATTGTTGATACTTTAACTTCTTTTCCCGAAATAAAGAGAGTAAAAATATTAATAGATGGAAAAGAAACTTCTACATTATGTGGTCATATAGATGTTTCTCAACCCTTAGAAAGAGATGAAAAGTTAATTGCCAAAGTTCAATAATTTCCAAGAATTGGGTGACTTTTATTTCAAAAAGGATAAAACATCCTGGAGAGGAAGACCAGATCGGCGTCGACCTGATGAGTTGAGGCCCGTGGAAATACATCTTCATTATCTCCGATATGCTGAAGGTTCGGTTTTAGTAGAAGCGGGCAATAACCGCATTGTTTGTGCTGCTTCTGTGGAGGATAAGGTTCCTCCTTTTTTGCGCAATAGCGGTCAAGGATGGATTACTGCTGAATATGCTATGCTCCCCCGTGCTACTACTACTCGTAGTTTACGAGAATCCACGAGAGGTCAAGTGGGGGGACGGACTCACGAAATCCAAAGATTGGTAGGTAGGGCCCTGCGCTCCGTAATTGATTTGGGTAAATTAGGAGAGAGAACTATTGTAATTGATTGTGATGTTATCCAGGCGGATGGAGGTACAAGAACTTGGTCTATAACTGGTGCTTTTGTGGCTTTAATTGAAGCTCTGTGGAATTATGTAGACCGAGGAATATTGTCTTCCGGGGGTATAGTAAAGGACTATTTAGGGGCTATCAGTGTAGGAGTGGTGGGAGGACAAGAACTCTTGGATCTCGCTTTTGAAGAAGATTCTGCTGCTCAAGTAGATATGAATATAGTGATGACTGGTAGTGGAGAGCTGGTAGAAATACAAGGCACAGCAGAAGAAGACCCTTTTTCTCGAGAGACATTAAACCATCTTTTAGATTTAGCTGAGAAGGGAATCGGAGAAATTATTGATCTAGAGAAGAAAATCTTAAAAAGAGGTCTACCTTGAGGAGAGAAGTGTATTTAGTAACGAAAAACAAGGGAAAATTAAAGGAGGTAAAAGATATCTTCGCTCCTTTTTCTATCTCCGTTAAAAGTATTTATGAAGTTTACGATATAGGGAAAGTGGAAGAAAAAGGGGAAAGTTATACAGAAAATGCTCTTCTTAAAGCGAGAGCAGGGTTTGCAAAAACTGGAGAAATCTCTTTAGGAGAAGACTCTGGTTTAGAAGTGGATTATCTTCAAGGAGCACCGGGGTTATATTCGGCACGCTTTGGAGGAGAAAATGCTTCTTCTGAAGATAAAATCTCTCTCCTTTTGCAACTTTTGCAAGAAGTGCCCCCTGAGGAGCGCATCGCTCGCTTTGTTTGCGTGGTGGCTCTGGTGTGGAGGGGAGGAGAAGAAACATTTCGAGGAGTATGTGAAGGCTATATTGCTGAAGAACCTCGAGGAAACGCTGGGTTTGGCTACGACCCCATTTTTATCTTTCCTGAGGAGGGTAAAACTTTTGCCCAGTTGGGTTCTGAATTCAAAAACCGTTATAGCCACCGCTCTCGAGCTTTCCACCAGTGTGCTGAATTTTTAGCTAGAGAGGTTTTTCATTAACTCTTCTAAGCTTTGGATATAAACTTCCTTATCTTGAGGAGTAAAAAGCACGAAACGAATTTCTTCTAAGCTAGTTTGAGGATGACTTTGGCAGTAGTCAATTATGGCCTGCAAGGCAATGCGAGAAGCTTCTTTTATGGGATAACCATAAGCGCCAGTGGATATAGAAGGAAAAGCCACAGAACGC
>JAGPEW010000088.1 GCA_018056825.1 Candidatus Sordicultor aquaticus | reverse complement strand
CTCCTGGAGGATTGCCCCTGGATGTGGGAGCAGTGGTAAATAATGTCCAAACTAGCTGGGCAATAGGAAGGATGGCTGAAGAAGGCCTTCCTCTCATAGAGAGAGTCATAACTGTAACCGGAGATTGCCTTAAGAATTCAGAAAATATCCAGGTGCCCTTAGGAACTGTTTTATCAGACCTTGTAGATTTTTGTGGAGGGTGGACAGAAACGCCCCAGAAAGTGATTATGGGAGGACCAATGATGGGAGTGGCTCAAACTTCCCTGCAAGTCCCGGTAATAAAAGGAACTTCTGGTTTTGTATTTTTGAACCATCTCTATGAAAAGAAGGAATACTCTTGTATTCGTTGCCGCAGATGTATAGACGCTTGTCCTATGCGTTTATTTCCCACTATGCTGGGTAAGTTTGCTGAATATCAAGCTTTTGATGAAGCCAAAGACAACCGGGTGTTAGATTGTATGGAGTGCGGAGCCTGTTCTTACGTTTGCCCGGCCAATATTTCTCTTACTCATCTTATTAGGTTAGCTAAAGCGGAAATTATGCGCCGTTCGAGAAAGGGGAAAGCAAATGGATGAAGAGTTAAAATTGGTTATTACTTCTTCGCCTCATCTTCGAGATGAAACTACTGTTCCCTGGATAATGAGACAGGTAGTGCTGGCTCTTTTACCTACTACTATTTGGGGAGTATATTTTTTTGGAGTCTCCACTACTTTGTTAACTATTCTTTTATCTATAGGGAGCACGATAGGATTTGAGGCTCTTAGCTGTAAAATTTTTAAACGGCCTCTCTCTGTTACTGATGGAAGTGCAGTAGTTACTGGTCTGCTTTTGGGTTTATCTCTTCCGCCTTATGCACCTTTTTGGTTGCCCATAGTGGGAGGAGGGGCGGCTATTTTCCTGGGGAAAGAAATGTTTGGAGGTTTGGGACAAAATGTATTTAATCCAGCTTTGGTAGGAAGAGCAGTTTTATTGGTTTCCTGGCCTAAGGCCATGTCTACCTGGTGGGTTAATACTCCTTTCGATTTTTCTACTTTGGCTGAAAGTGGCGCTGCTTCCTTAGGAGTGGGGATGGTTACTACCCCTACACCTTTGGGTATTGTAAGGATGTATGGCTATAATGCCTTGCATCAGGTAGACCCTCATATTTTGTGGCACCTTTTCTTAGGACAAGTTCCAGGCTGTATTGGAGAGGTTTCCACGTTGTTACTCCTTGTAGGGTTTTTGTATTTGTGGTGGCGGGGGATTGTGCACTGGGATATTCCCCTTTTCTATTTCATTGGTCTCTCTTTGATAGCTATTCTGGGAGGGCAGAGTGCTCTCTTTTATATTTTAAGTGGAGGGGCAGTTATGGGAGCATGTTTTATGGCTACAGATTATGTCACCTCTCCCATTAGCTCAAAAGGCCGTTATCTTTTTGGTCTGGGAGCTGGAGCCATTGCGGGGGTAATCCGTCTTTTAGGAGCCTATCCGGAGGGAGTAATTTTTGGTATCCTTACTATGAATGCTTTGGTTCCTTTTTTAGACCGTCTTCTCCCTCGAAGATTTGGGGTAGGGAAATCAGAGGCTAAGGTGAGATGACTATGAAAAATACTTGGAAAATTGCTCTTTCTTTAACTGTATTTTGTGTTATAGCTGCTTTTTCTTTAGCAGTAGTAAATTCTGTTACTCAAAAAGAAATTGAAAGAAGATCGCAGGAAGATTTAAAAAAAGCTTTACAAAAGGTTGCTCCTTTTGCTCAAGAGTTCCAAAAGTGGGAAATTGTGCCTCCAGTGCAAACTCCTACTAAAGATTTTTCCATTTTAGAAGTTTATGAAGCGCTAAAAGAAGGAAAGAGAGAAGGGTTAGTGTTCCGGGTGAGCACCACCGGCTATGGTGGACCAATTATCCTCTTGGTAGGAATTTCGGAAGAGGGAAAGCTCACAGGTATGGAAGTATTAGAACACCAAGAAACTCCAGGGTTGGGTTCTAATATTGAAAGTGATAGTTTTCTATCCCAATTCCTCGATAAACCTTTAACCGACCCTTTTGAGGTTAACAAAGATATTAAAGCCATAAGTGGAGCTACTATTTCTACCCGGGCTATAGTCCGGGCCTGTCAAGGTTTAGCAAGTTATTGGGAGGAGATAGGAAAACCATGAAAGAATTCTGGAATTGTTTTAAAAACGGCATTATAGGAGAAAACCCAGTTTTGCGCTTGATGATTGGTTTGTGTTCGGTATTGGCGGTGTCAGTGAGGTTAGAAAACTGTCTCTATATGGGAGCAGCAGTTATTTTTGTTTTAACTGGTTCTAACATGGTAATATCGGCGATAAGGAATTTTGTCCCTAATGAAGTTCGTATTCCCATATTTATCGTGGTGATTTCTACTTTTACTACCATTGTAGATCTGGTGATGAAAGCTTATCTTCCTGCTCTTTCTGAAGCCTTGGGAGTTTTCATCCCTCTGATTGTAGTTAATTGTATTATTATGGCTCGAGCAGAAGCTTTTGCTTCTCGAAAACCAGTGCTGCTCACGATGGCTGATTCTCTGGGGATGGGAATAGGATATACTATGGTAATCACAGTCATTGGTATAATAAGAGAGCTTTTTGGTTACGGACAATTTTTCTATCATCAGGTATTTCCTTCTTCTTATCAAGGGATGATGATGATGATTCTCCCTCCCGGAGCTTTTCTCCTTATTGGCCTTTGCATTGCCATACTAAATCACTTTTATCGGAGGAATAACCTATGAATGCTATGGACCTCTTCAAAATTTTTATCAGTGCTGCTTTTGTGGATAATATCATTTTAGCTCGCTACATTGGGTTGTGTCCCTATATTGGCATGTCTTCTAACGTGGCAAACTCCTTAGGGATGGGGATGGCAGTTACTTTTGTTATGGTTTTAGCTTCTGTAGCTACTTGGGTTTTGTGGAACTTTATTTTTGTGCCTTTGGGGTTGGAATATCTCCAGATTATGGTGTTTATTTTGGTAATTGCCGTTTTGGTGCAATTATTGGAAGCAATTCTCAAGAAAACTGTGCCCAACTTATACCAGGCTATGGGTATATATCTACCTCTTATTACTACTAATTGTGCTATTTTGGCGGTTACCTTTTTTGGAGTAGATTATCACTATAACCTTATTCAGGTGGTAATATATAGTGTAGGAGTAGCCTTGGGGTTTACGATAGCTTTGTTACTCCTGGCTGGAATCAGGGAAAAATTGAGATTTTCTAAAGTTCCTCAGTTCTTCCAAGGTTCTCCCATAGTTTTTTTCTCCACCTGTTTACTGGCTATTGCTTTTATGGGCTTTAAAGGTCTGGTGAAATAGGAGAAGAACATGAATATTCTAATGCCTACTATTCTTATTGGAGTTTTAGGTTTAGTTTTCGGGGTAATGTTAGCCTGGTTTTCTCAAAAATTTGCGGTAGAATCTAACCCTTTAGTGCAAAAAGTAGAAAAAACTCTACCGGGGGCTAATTGTGGAGCCTGTGGTTTTCCGGGGTGTTCTGCTTTAGCAGAGAAAATTGCTGCTGGAGAAGCTCCTCCTGATGCTTGCCCGGTAGGAGGACCAAAGGTGTGGAACGAACTGTCTTCTTTATTAGGGAAAGAGGTCGATCCTAATCGAGAAGCGCAGAAAGCTGTTCTTCTCTGTCAGGGAGAAAGAGAAGTGGCAGGAGAGGTAGCAAACTACCAGGGAGTAAAAGATTGTAAAGCTGCTCATCTTTTGGGTAATTCCTTTAAAGTCTGCCGCTATGGATGCCTGGGTTTCGGAAATTGTATAAGAGTTTGCCCTTTTGAGGCTATGATTTTAGATGAAGAAAAAGGATTACCTGTGATTCTCTGGGAAAAATGCACTGGTTGCGGAAAATGTGTGGAAGAGTGTCCTCGTTCTGTTATTGCTCTTCTTCCTGCTCGAGAACAGGTGGTAGAAGCCTGTATTTCTTTAGCTTCCCCTCGAGAGACCAGGCAATCTTGTAAAAAAGGGTGTATAAAATGTAGCATATGTGTGAAGTCTTGTCCGGAGGGAGCTATAACTCTGGAGGGAGGAAGGATAAAAATAGATCGGAATAAATGTAATTTGTGCGGAATCTGTATAGAGAAATGTCCTACTAAATCTTTAGTATGGATAGAGAAAAGGCCCTCTTTAGAAGAAAAAGAAAAAAAAGTAGGAGTGAAAGTGGGAGAATAAAATGGCCTTTCTTTTAGGGATAGATGTAGGAACTACCAATACTAAATTGCGAGTTTATGACCAGGATGGAGAAATAAAGGGGGAGGGAAGTTTCCCTACCCCTTTATTTCCAGATGAGGAAGGAGAGCTTTACGATCCTCAGGAAATTTTACGAAAAATTCTGCAGGCTATTAGTCGATTCCCCGAGGAAGTGAGGCAAGAAATTGTCGCTCTCAGTGTGTCCAGTTATGCTGAGGTATTGGTTAAAGTAGATGATAATGGGAAACCACTGGGAGGAAGCATACCCTGGTATGACAACCGCACCGAAAAATATTTTAAAGAGGTAGAATTAGACAGAGAAGAAGTTTATCGAGTTAGTGGCCTTTATCCTTACCATATTTATTCTTTTTATAAATTGCTCTGGCATCGGGAAAGAGAAAGAGAAATCTTTGAGAAAACAAAGTTCTGGACCTCTATGTCTGGTTTTATTCTCTTCTACTTTAGTGGGATTCCCTCTTTTGATTATTCCCTGGCTTCTCGTACTATGCTTTTTCGCCAAAGAGAGAGGTGCTGGTGGGAGGAAATGCTAGGGCAAGTGGGATTATCAGCGAAAAACATGGCTCCTCTTTATC
>JAGPEW010000087.1 GCA_018056825.1 Candidatus Sordicultor aquaticus | reverse complement strand
ATAGCCGCTAAAAGTATCATATCTTTCTTGGCCGGGATAAAAAGTAGCCGAAGAACAAGTAATCCCTAAGTGATAGCGATATTTCAAAAGCTCACAAGCTTTTTTGAGAGCTCCTACCATCTCCCAGTGAGCACAGGCAGGATAAGAAAGAGGAGCGTAATGAGGAGAGGCACCATCCATCCTCACTGCTCCTTCGCTAATCACTAAATCTCCTACCGCAATCCCTTCTTGAATAGCTCCACAAGTTCCCACCCGTAAAAAATTTCTCACTCCTAATTGGGCTAACTCCTCTACCGCTATACTCAAAGAAGACCCTCCGATACCAGTAGAAACCACTAAAACTTTACCACTTTCATTCTCTGCTTTTACTGTTTTAAATTCTCGATGAAAAGCTAATTCTTCACCATCTCCAAAAGCAGAAGCAATTTTCCAGCATCGCTCTGGTGCTCCGGGAAGAAGAGCTAATTTTATCTCTCGTACTTCTTCTTCACTTACAGCTAAATGATAAGAATAATAACTCATACCTCTTCACCTCTTCCTTATTTTCGGCTAAAATACTAAGAAAGGGAAGAGGCAAATGCCAAAAAAAGTCTGTTATCTTTATTGGGAAAAAGAAAAAATATCTGTCCCTCAGAAAGAAACTCTTAAAGAGGTAGTGAAAAAGCTATTTCCTTCCTGGGAAAGAATTGTGGCAGCCCAATTAGGTGGAGAAATAGTAGACCTCAACACCGAAGTAGAAAGAGACGGTAAAGTAGAGTTCTTTGACTTTCTTCATCCCGAAGGTAGAAGAACTTACTTGCGAAGCCTTCTTTTTGTATTAAGCTATGCGGTAGAAAAAATTTTTCCGGGCCGGCGACTAAAAATTCTCTATTCTTTAGGAGAAGGACTAATTTGTGAAATAGAAGGAGTAGGTATATCCCCTCAACAATTAGAGCAAATTGAGGAAGAAATGAGAAAAATTATAAAAGAAGACTTCCCTTTTATCCGAGAAGTGGTAGATTGGGAAAAAGCCATTGCCATCTATCAAAAGCAAGGGAGAAAAGACTTAGTAAAGTTTTTCCGCTACTGGAGAACTCCAGCAGTTACTGTTTATAGACTAAGAGATTTTTACGACCATTATTATGGACCTCTGGTTCCTTCCACCGGATATCTTAAAAACTTTGGTTTTGTCCTGGTTCCTCCTCAGTTTGTAATTCAGCTTCCTACTGGAGAAAACTTAGAGCGTCTTCCCACTTATACTTTTCGTCCCAAACTTTTTGCCACTTTCCAGGAAGCAGTGCATTGGGCAGAAATATTGGCTATTGAAAACGTCGGAGAGCTAAATGAAGCAACTGCTCGAGGAGAAGGAAGAGAAATTATATCTATTGCTGAAGCGCTCCAGGAGAAAAAAATAGCCCAGATTGCCGACTTAATCACTCAGAAAAAAGGCACGGTGCATTTGGTTTTAATTGCTGGACCTTCTTCTTCGGGTAAAACCACCTTTGCCCGCCGCCTCTATGTCCAGCTCCGAGTTAATGGCTGGAAACCAATAACTATCTCTTTAGACGATTATTTCCTCTCCCGAGAAGAAATAAGCGAAGAGGATTATGAAAAACCCGAAGCTTTAGACTTAAAATTATTCGAAGAGCAAATAAAAGCCCTCATTCGAGGAGAGGAAGTGGAAATCCCTCGTTACAATTTTATTACCGGCTCTCGAGAACCCCGGGGAAGCAAAACTCGGCTCTCCCCCGATGGCATCATCATAGTAGAAGGATTGCACGCCCTCAATCCTCAATTAGGGGAAAACATCCCTGGAGGAGAAAAATTTAAAATTTATGTGAGTGCCATAACTCAAATAAATGTTGATGACCACAACCGCATTTCTACCACCGATTGTCGTTTAATTCGTCGTTTGGTGAGAGATAGTCAATTTCGGGGAAGCAGAGGAGAAGGAGTATTTGCCGATTGGCCTCGAGTGAGAGAAGGAGAAGAAAAATACATTTTCCCCTATCAGGAAAGCGCCAATATTATGTTCAACTCTTCCTTAATATATGAGTTGAGCGTTTTAAGACAATACGCTGAGCCTCTTCTGCGAGCTATTACTCCAGAAAGCCCTCACTACTTAGAAGCTTACCGCCTCTATGCTTTTCTCAACCATTTTATGCCTCTTAACCCCTCTTTCGTTCCTTCTAATTCCATTCTTAGAGAGTTCACTGGTTAAACTAAGCTCTCCTCTTTCCTCTTTTCTACCTCTTCTAAAAGTACCAAGGCGGAGCGCAAGAGAATTTTCTCTTCTTCTCCCAAGGTAGGATAAATATTTTGCAGGGAAGAAACTTTACTCTCCAATTTTTCTAGAATATTCTCCTCAGGAGGTGGAGGAGGAGCACTAAATACTTTCTTTTTCCCCAAGTCTATGGTGTCTCCAAGGTAAGGAACTATCACTTCTTTCCCTCGTTCTCCTAAAAACTGAGCAAAAGATTCAGCAATACTTTCTTCTCCGTGAGTTACCAAAAAAGTAGGACTACCCTGAAAATATTCTACCCACTTAAACAAGTCTTCCTGGTCGGCATGAACAGAAAAACCGTTAATAGTATATATTTGAGCTTTAACTACTATTTCTTCTCCCAGAACCCGCACTTTTTTAGCTCCTTCTACTAAAGCTCTTCCCAAGGTCCCTTGAGCCTGAAATCCTACAAAGATAAGAGTGGTATTTTCCTTATAGAGGTTATGTTTTAAGTGGTGGACAATCCTCCCTCCGGTACACATTCCGCTTCCAGCAATAACTATAGCTTGATTTATATTATTAATAGCTTTTGATTCTGTGGAAGTGGAAACATAACGCAGGTTAGGTAAGGAAAAGGGGGGTTTCTTTTCCCAGTTGAGTTTTTGAATTTCTCCAGAGAGAAGGTTCCGGTAACGCTCATAAACATCAGTAACTTTGGCTCCCAGAGGGCTATCAAAAAATACCGGATACTTATTCCTTACTTTTTCCGGTAACAGAGAAAGTTCATAAATCACTCGTTGAGCTCGGTCTACTACAAAGGAGGGAATTAAAACCTTTCCTCCTCTAGATAAAGCTCCACTTATAGCTTCAGAAAATTCCCGACGAGTATCTTCTAAACTTCGGTGGTTACGATTACCATAAGTAGATTCTATTACCACAAAATCTGCTCTCTCTATTACTGGAGGAGAACCTTCCATCACACTATAAAATTGCCCTAAGTCTCCAGAAAAAACTACTTTGCTTCCCTCTCCCCATACCTCCAGTGCCGCTCCTCCCAAAATATGAGCAGAATTGCGAAAAACGAATTCTATTTCCCCCTCATTAATTAATTCATCATAACCCACCGGTACGAATAAATTCATGGCTCCCTCTACTTCTTTCTCTCCAAAAAGAGGTTGAACCTGAGGCTTACCCTGCCGGACATTTTTACGATTCACTCTCTCGCTTTCTTCTTCCATAATTTTTACTGTATCCAGCCACAAAAGGCGAGAGAGTTCAATAGTGGGGAGAGTAGCATAAATTTTTCCTCGAAAACCATTACGAAAAAGTAAAGGTATCCTGCCAGAATGGTCTAAATGCGCATGAGTGAGAAGGATAAAATCAATATCTCCGGGAGTAAAAGGAAAGGGCTGATAATTTCTTTCCTCTCCTCTACCTTGCACCAAACCACAATCCACAAGAAAACTTTTATCTTGA
This sequence comes from Candidatus Sordicultor aquaticus, assembly GCA_018056825.1. Taxonomy (GTDB): domain Bacteria; phylum Atribacterota; class Atribacteria; order Atribacterales; family Caldatribacteriaceae; genus Sordicultor; species Sordicultor aquaticus. The sequence continues at coordinate 1,160 of JAGPEW010000087.1, read as the reverse complement.
GTTTTCAAAAGATAACAAGAACCGGTAACTTCTCGAGTTGCTCCTAAAAAAGTAAGCTGCAAAATACCATCACCTCATTCTTTTTCTTCTTGTAAAATTTCTTGCAAAAAAGCCCTGATTTCTTCTCCCATATCTTTCCTCCGGAGAGCAAAAGTAATATTAGCCTTAAGATAACCAATTTTATCCCCTACCCCAAAATGTTTACCTCGAAGCTCCAAAGCATAAATTTCCTCCTTGCCCAAAAGAGCTCTTATAGCGTCAGTAAGCTGAATTTCTCCCCCTCTTCCCGGTTGGGTATGCTCGATAACCTCAAAAATAGAGGGGGGTAAAATATAGCGCCCCACAATAGCCAAAGAAGAAGGGGCTTTATCTTTTTCTGGTTTCTCCACTAAATCTTCTACCCGATAAAGAGCTTTTGTTATTTTCTCTCCTTTTATCACTCCCCAGGCAGAAACATCTTGAGGAGGAACAGGAGTAACAGTCAAGTAAACTGCCGGTTTTTGGTTATAGAGTTTTACAATTTCTCCCAAAAGAGGAGTAGGAGTAACAAAAATATCGTCAGCTAAAAGAAGGGCAAAGGGTTCTTCTCCCACAAATTCTCGAGCTTGATAAACTGCATCGCCTAAACCCCGAGGAGATTTCTGCCTCACGTAATAAATGGGAACCAGGTTTCCTACCTTTTTTATTTCTTTCAATAATTCCTCTTTTCCCCGACTCTCCAACTCTTGTTCTAATTCTACTGAATAATCAAAGTAATCCTCTATAGCTCTCTTTCCTCTTCCAGTAACAAATAAAATACTTTCTATACCCGAAGCCACAGCTTCTTCTACCACATACTGAACCGCTGGCTTATCTACAATGGGCAACATTTCTTTAGGTTGAGTTTTAGTAGCAGGTAAAAGACGAGTCCCCAATCCTGCTACAGGAATAACCGCTTTTTTTACTTTTTTCATATCTTTTCCGTCTCCTTTCTCAAATGATAGGCTAAAAAAATCATTACTCCTACACCTAAAAGGTAATCTCCTACACTGGCTACAAAAAAACGGCGAAGTAACAAAGAAAAGTAAGGCAACACATCTCCCAAAAAAGGCAAAAGCGTGGAAGAAGAAAGAATAACATAATCAGGATAATAATTATTTTCTAAAAGCTCTATTAAATCT
>JAGPEW010000086.1 GCA_018056825.1 Candidatus Sordicultor aquaticus | reverse complement strand
AAAATCGGTCTGCACTCCAGCGCTGATGACTAAGTCAGAAAGTATATTTCCTGCAGCATCCGCGTTATAAAGAGCGTCACCTGCTGGGAACCAAGTAGCAGCAACACTTACTTCTTCCCACTCTGCGCGTACTGAATAGAAATCATTAGGTGCAGCCAACAATCTAAACATATTGTCACTATCTAATTCAGCATAAGTCGCATACACACCTTCGAAATCTAAATCATAGTCGTCATCATCATCGGGGTCATCAGGCTGATAATCACCCAACACCAAACCTAAATTATCTGGTATATCTGTGTTATAAAGGTTTATATCTCCTGCTCTTACAAACCACTCTTCGTCTTTGTACTCGATGTAGAAATTATCTCCGTAACCTACGGGAGCAGTTTCCGCTCCAGTCAAAGTGTTATCGATGATCAAGTCTACTCCGGCAATAGTATTTTCATTGATGTCAGCAGCGATATGGAGAGTGGTTTGATCGTTAAAAGTAGGAATAAGTTTACCAGCAACAGTAGGAGAATAAGCAGTATAAGTTACATCAAATTCTCCGGTGACTTTAACTGGTTCAGCGTATTTTTCCAAATCGCTGACTCGAGCTTCCAGAGCTTGAATAGCCTGGCTGTTTTCACCCAATGCTTTCTTCAAATCATCCACGGTTACTCCCAGTGCCCTCAGTTCATCAGCAAACTCTTGCACCAACTTTTCCAACATGGCTATGTCTTCTTGGCTGGCAAAACCAGCTTCGTCTATTTTCTGCTCTAAGTATCCTACAGCTCGAGCAGTAGCCATAGCAAACTCATAACGAGTCAGAGCTCGGTTTCCCCCAAAAGTGCCATCAGGGTAACCAATAACAATCCCTTTAGCCGCTAAGCTCTGCACTGCATCATAAGCCCAGTGATTTAATGGTACATCCACAAAAGGATTGGCTAAAGCAGGAAGAGCAAAAGCCAACACTAAAACTAACGCTAATACGATCTTCTTCATGGTTTGAACCTCCTTGGTCGTTTGTTTTTTATTCAGCCTTCCGTCCTTCCAAGGAGAATCACCGAGAGTATCCCTGTTTCCTCTCTTTTATCTCCTTCTTCCAGACTTCCAGCTGCCACCTTATATCTCTTCTCCTTAGGTCACCAAGAACTCTTGTCACCTCCTTTCTCCTTACCCAGGAGTAAGAGACAGGATAGCCTTTTTTATCCTATATATACTATACGACAAATTATAATTTTTGGCTACAGGGGAAAAAGAAATTTTTTAAATTTTTTTAATTTTTTTTAATTTCCCCAACCTGGAGTAGCCAGAGTCTCATCATCTAAATAAAAGCTGGCATCAAAATCTACTTTCCCCCGAACTAAAGGACGAGGCTCCTCCACTGCTTCGCACCGCAAAAAATGAGAACGAAACCAATCTGTATCAGCAGGAAGAGGTAACTCCACATTTAAAAGTTTTCTCATTTTGGTCTGGTCATAATAACTCTCATCAAATTGATTATCGGCATCAGGATAAGAACTAAAACGCCGCAAAACATCAGTTACCACAAAATTCATATCCAAAAGCGCTTTTTCTATCTTATACCACTTCTGCCAGGAAGATTCAATAGTAGTCAAACCAAAATATAAAGCACCTTCTAAGGCAAGAGCTTGAGCTCCTCGAGAAAGAGTAACTTTTAAGCCTTTTTCACTTTCTACCGGGTCAGTAACAAAAACAGAAAAGGCATGACTTTCCAAAGGGTAAGGATCGGCAGCATTATAGTGGTAAACTTTGAGGTTAAAATTGTTTTCTTTCCCTCTTTTCTCAATAAAATCTACTATACGGGTATCTACTTCTAAAACAGTCACTGAGTGAGGAAAACCAGTAGCTGATAAAGCCAGGCTAAAAAGGTCATCATCTCCTAAAAGGAGAATTTCCTGCCCTTCTATATCTCCTCGCTCATACATGAAGGCTATCCGGGCAAAGATATCCTCCCTAGTCATAAAACCCTGGTCAAAACGGGGGTCAGGAAGAGGCCTTCCCTCTATTAACCGGGAATAAAATTCTCGGGCTTCGGGAAAAGCGTCAAAATTGTAGCCTCCCCGACAGCGAGGACATCTCACTTCTTGTGCCGGAGAAAGAGGAGCAGCTATTTCCTCTCCTTGCAAAGAGAGAAAAAACTTACCCTCTTTATAAACTATCCAACCCTTTTCCATCATGGTTTTGAGTCGTTCTACAAAACCTTTTATATGTTCATCTTGTTCGTCTAATAATTTCCAGAAGCTGCAGGGACCCTGTTTAAGAGTTCGCCATATCTGCACCTCATAACGGTTCATAACTTTCTCCTTTCTAATCTCCCCCTCTCACCTCCGCCATTGTGACAAATATTTTATCATCTCATCCCAGTAAGTGTCACGAGAAAATGCTAAATCATCATATTTATAATTATAAGGAAAGTAAGGGAAATAGACGCTCAAACCGTAAACGCTCCCTGCCATCTCTCCTGAGGCTCGTTTATAAATAACACACCTGTTTAGTGCTTCTTGCGCTATGAAAGCACTTTCTTTTACCTCGGGCGAGGCAATCTGAGAATCTTGAGAAAACAAATTAAGCAAATTACCTAAATCCACGTAATCTGCATCCCCAAAATAGACTGCCGAATCTCCCAAAGAGAGGTAAACTTGAGGGGAAGTAAGAGAGTCATTCAATATATCTTGAGCTAATTTATCCAGAGCCCCCGAGAGAGAAGAAACCTCTCCCAAGTCTATTGCCGATTGAGTAAAGCTTCCCCGTAAATAATAGTCTATATAGCTATCTACAACAATTCGAGCTAAATCTCTCTCATCCATTGTGGGATGAGTAACCAGATTACCTAAAATAGTTTCGTAATCCCAGCCCTCTCCGGGCTCAAGCTCTTGAGAGGTAACCAGCACTCGAGCATAATTTCTAACCTGGTAAGCAACTTCCACCATCGCCATAAGACAAGCATCCATCCCCAAAAAATCGATCTTCCCTCCCAAATAAGCAGTGGATAAAGATAGAGCTCTTTCCAGTTCCGGTATGGCAATAGAGTCTTCGGGGAATTCATCAAAAGAAATATCTTTACTTTTAAATCCTGTACCATGGTCCCAGACGATGAGAGCATATCTGCGAGCTGGATAATTTTCAGCACAAAAACGAACAAAATCAGCAAGTTCTACTCCATCTCCCATATTAGCCTCACCTAAAGACTCTAAAACCGGAGAACTGATATGGTTAGATAAGGTGTCTTTCTCCACAATATAGCGAGCAGCATCACCCCAGAAAGGATCAAATTGCACTATCACTTTTACCTGGTCGGTGGAACCCACTACCTCTAAAGAGTCAAAATCTTGCCAAGCATCTTTATAGAGGTCGTTATCCCCATTCAAAAAAACCATCACTGTCCAGTCGCTATATTTTCCCCCCGGAGAGACAGGAACAGTTCCACTATTAAAACAACCGGCCAACAGAAAAGGAAGGAAAATTATCGTCCACAGCTTTTTTATTTTCATTTAACTGGCCTCTATTTTTAAGGAGAGAAGATCTGCTACTCCGTCTGTATCTCCTGAGGAATCATTCCAGGTATTACTACTTTCTTGTTTAGGCCGAAATGTTGCTGCTCCCCCATCTAGAGAATCCTCTACATTTCCTCCTTTATCCGTTGATACCACCATCACCCGTATAGTATCAGGATTATCTAAATCATTGATCAAAGATAAAGTAACCACCATTTCTCCTCCCGAGAGAGAAGAAGAGAAAGGCTTAAAAGTATTGTTTGGTTCTTTAAAGAAGAAATTATTATTTTCCCACTTCACCACATAAAATCTATTCCAATCATCAGGCTTGGTAGAAGGAGCATCTATCGGGTCAGTGCTTATGGCTATATAGTAAATATAAGAAGAGCTAACTTCCCGCCAGGTGGTGGTGATACGAAGGCTCTTTTCCTCTTCCCAAGGAATTTGCTCACCCCGAGCACAACCTACCGCGAGAATTGCCATCAATACCAGAAGAAAAAATTTACTTTTCATCGATTTATCCTCCCAATTTTATTTTCTCCCCAGGAAGAGCTTTTATTCCATATTCCAGCCAGAAAGTATCTTGAGATTGGTCATAAAAAAGACTTATTTCCCGGCAGTGGAGGTTATCAGTTAGCCCCACCTGTATTCCATCTACCTCTCCGTTTTGAGGATCCCATCTTCCTGAAAAATCAATGCCCCATTCTTTATTCATAGGCCAGGAAATACCGACAAGCATACTCCCCCATTCTTCATTAGTTATATCATAGCTACCACTCAATTCCACTTTTTTATTATCATTCAAATTATACTCTATGCTAAATAGAGCATCTACAAATTCTTCTTCTTCAAAATCATACCCAGTATCTAAGCTAATTTCCCAAGGACTCTGATCGTAATCTAGACCCAGGCTTAAATAATTGGTTCGAGGTCGGACATAGTCAAATTTAAAAGGAGTAGCTCCGTCATAGCCGCTCTTCTGGTAAGAAAGAGTTAAAAATAAGTCTGATGAAATTTCATTCGCCCATTTTATGCTTCCCTGCCAAATATAGCGAGCAAAACCATTACCGTAAAAATCTTGCTGAAAAGTAAGCGAAGAAGTGAGGTCGCCTCCCCCTACTTCACTTTGACCCTCCAAGTTAAATGTGAGGCGCAGACGTTCATCTATTACTCCCGTCTCTTCTTCAAAGTAGTGGCCAAGGAGCAATCCAGGTTTATAAGTAAAATCTGAGTTTCCTATTTTTTCTCTACTTCGAGCAACCTCGAGTTCAGGAATCTTGAACACCACTTTATTAGAGTCACCAGTATAGCTATCCCCTTCTAAATCAGTGTGGCCACTATACCGCAGGTAATAAGTATAGCGG
>JAGPEW010000085.1 GCA_018056825.1 Candidatus Sordicultor aquaticus | reverse complement strand
GTTTATGATGCTCTTGTAGAGCGATTTCCTTACACTCTGGAGTTGGCTTTATTCTCCATTTTTCCTATTCTGTTTCTGGGGATAAATTTAGGGGTGATATCTGCAGTAAACCACAATCGTCCTATAGACCATAGTTTGCGCATATTTGCAGTGGTAGGATGGTCTTTTCCTGATTTTGTTTTTGGATTATTTATTTTGATGATTTTTTATAGCGTTTTAGGTTGGTTTCCCCCGGGGAATTTGAGTTTGGGGGCAGAGGAAATAGTTAAATCTTCCGCCTTTCATAATTTTACCGGCATGACCACTATAGATGCTCTGCTCAACGGGAGATTGGATATTTTCTGGGATGCCTTTCTTCATCTTATAGGTCCGGTTTTAACTTTGACTTATGTTCAGTTCGCCTTTATTTTGCGGATTACTCGCTCTTCTATGTTGGAAGTATTGCAGAAAGATTATGTTCGCACCGCCCGAGCTAAAGGGTTAGATGAGCGGGTAGTGATTAACAAACACGCTCGGCGGAATGCTCTCATTCCTGTAGCTACAGTAAGTGGACAGACTATAATTGGACTTTTAGCTGGAGCGGTAATCGTAGAGACTATTTTTAATCGTACCGGTATCGGAAGTTTTATGTCTTTAGCTGCTCAACAACTGGATTACGCTTCTATTATGGGAGGCACTCTGTTTTTTGGGTTTATACTGGTGTTAGGAAACCTAATAGTGGATATTTCTTACGCTTTTATCGACCCTCGGGTGAGGTTAGAGTAGTTGATGAATAAAGAAACTCGGCGTATACTCAGGAGGCTGTCATCCAACACTTCCGCTATTTTGGGTTTTGTTTTGCTTATATTTTTTGTAATAGTAGCAGTATTTGCTCCTTCTATTGCTTCTCCACCTCCAGGTAGAGACCCCTATATTATGCCCATTGTTACCTGGAGTTCTAATCCCCTTCCTCCTTCTCCTGAACATCCTTTTGGAGTAGCAGGTAAACGAGATATATTTTATGGAGTAATATGGGGAACTCGAACGGCTTTCCGGGTAGGAATAATAGTGACTTTGATTTCCACCGTTTTGGGACTTTTAATAGGATCAGTGGCTGGATATTTTGGAAGACTGTGGGATGAAGTTTTAATGAGAATCACGGACATATTTTTGGCTATTCCTTTTTTAGTAGCAGCTATGGTTTTGACTACTATTTTGGGAACCGGCCTGGATAAAGTAATGATAGCTATGGTAGCATTTAGCTGGATGGAGCCTGCTCGTCTAATCCGGGGGAATATCTTACAAGTTAAAGAAGAGCAATTTGTTTTAGCAGCTAAGGCTCTGGGAGTTAGCGATTTTTCTATTATTCTTCGTCATGTTTTACCTAATACTATTTTTCCGGTTTTAATTCAAGCGTCTATGCGTATGGGGTCTTTGGTTATTACTGCTGCGGCTTTGAGTTTTTTGGGAGTGGGGGCTCCTCAGGGTTATGCTGATTGGGGAGCACTCTTGAATTATGCTCGAAACTGGATGTTAGGGGGACAGGGAGAAGCACTTAAATATTGGTATATGACTGTGTTTCCTGGTTTAGCTATGGTGCTTTTTGTGTTAGCTTGGAATTTAGTAGGAGACACCCTGCGAGATGCTTTTGACCCTCGCTTGAGGTTATAAATAATGGAAGAAAATAATCTACTCCTCCAAGTTCAAGATTTAAAAGTATATTTTTACACTGAAGAAAAGGAAGAACTGAGAGCAGTAGACGGAGTAAGTTTTTGTCTTAAAGAAGGAGAAACCATAGCCTTGGTCGGAGAGTCAGGATGTGGTAAAAGCGTTACTTCTTTAGCTATCCTGCGCTTGATTGATTCTGATGGAAAAATCCAAGGAGGGAAGATAATTTTAAGAGGTAGAGATTTACTTTCTCTTTCGGAAAAAGAGATGCGAGAAATTAGGGGAAGAGATGTCTCTATGATTTTTCAGGAGCCTTCTTCTGCTCTGAATCCAGTTTATACCATAGGTGATCAGATAATGGAAGCGATAATTTTACACCAAAAACTCTCTCCTCCTCAGGCTCGAAAAGCAGCGGAGGAAGTACTCAGGTTAGTAGGTATTCCTGAAGCTCATAAAAGATTGGATGAATATCCTCATGAGCTTTCAGGAGGAATGAAACAGAGAGCTATGATTGCTATGGCTTTATCTTGCCACCCTAAGGTTTTGATCGCTGATGAGCCTACTACTTCTTTGGATGTTACCATTCAGGCTCAAATTCTGGAGTTGATTGAAAAATTACAGCGACAGCTTAATATGGGGGTAATTCTTATTACCCATGATTTAGGAGTAGTAGCTGGTATGGCAGAGAGAGTGGTGATTATGTATGCTGGAAAAGTAGTAGAGGAAGGAAATCGCTGGGATATATTCCATAACCCCTCTCATCCTTATACTTGGGGGTTACTGCATTCTATACCCCGTTTGGATGTTAAGCAGGAAAAGTTAGCTATTATTCCTGGAGTGGTTCCTGACCCTCTTAATTTCCCTTCTGGTTGCAGGTTCCGCAATAGATGTCCTTTAGGGGATGAAATGTGTCTTACTGAGCCAAAACGGTTTGAAATAGAAAATCAGCATTATGTATACTGTCATCATTACTCTCAGATAGAAATATTAAAAACTCGGGGTTTTAACCAATGAATGGCACTCCTTTGCTGCGAGTACAGGATTTAAAAAAATATTTTCCCATTAAAGCAGGGGTTTTTCGGAAAATTGTAGGTTGGGTTAAAGCAGTAGATGGAGTGAGTTTTGAAGTTCTGTCCGGGGAAACTTTGGGTATAGTGGGAGAATCGGGTTGCGGAAAAAGCACCTTGGGAATGACTATTATGCGGCTTTACGAACCCACTGCAGGGAAAGTGTTTTTTCAAGGGCAAGATATTTCTTCTTTGTCAGCTTCTCAACTAAAAAGCATTAGGCGAAATATTCAAATGATTTTCCAGGATCCTTTTACCTCTTTGGACCCTCGTATGCATATTGGTTCTATAGTGGAAGAGGGCATGAAAGTGCATCGCATAGCCCCCCTTTCGGAAATCAGGCGCAGAGCACTGGATTTACTAGAAAAGGTGGGTTTGGGAGCGGAATATTTTTCCCGTTATCCCCATGAGTTTTCTGGAGGTCAAAGGCAGAGAATTGGTATTGCGAGGGCTTTAGCTCTGAATCCTCGTTTAGTAGTGGCAGATGAGCCGGTTTCTTCGCTGGATGTTTCGGTTCGCTCTCAAATTTTAAACTTATTAAAAGATTTGAAAAAAGAATATCAACTGACTTATATTTTTATTTCTCACGATTTGGCGGTAGTGAGGCAGATTTGCAACCGAGTTATGGTTATGTATTTAGGAAAAATAGTGGAAATAGCAGATGGAGATGATTTCTTTTCTTCTCCTTCTCATCCTTATAGTGTAGCTTTGATTTCTGCTGTGCCGGTTCCCGATCCTGATTATGAGGTTAAGCGGATTATTTTAAGCGGAGATGTCCCTAGCCCCATTAATCCTCCGCAAGGGTGCCGTTTTCATACTCGCTGTCCGGTAGCCCAAGAGAGATGTTCTCAGATAGAGCCAACTTTAGAGGAAGTGAGAGAAAACCATTGGGTGGCCTGTCACTTTCCGGGTAGTTTATCTTGGGAGAGAATTCCAAAACATGTAACTGTTTAGGTCGTTTCCTCTAAATTTTTCAAACAGCCTCCGCCCCCCGGCTCTATAATAAATTGTGTGGAAAAAATATCTAAAAAGAAGTATGGTGGTAAGGATCCCAGATCCAGAAGTTAGAAAAGAAAGGAGGCCTTACCACCATGGCCAGAGGCCACAATAATGGTATCACAATTCTATTAGGAGTTAAAGATTTAAAAATAGGTGAGGTGATAGAATATGAGGATAGGATAGTAGTTAAAGCTTCTCTAAAAAAGAGAGAAGAAATATGCCCCTACTGTGGATCAGCAAGCCTCTATAAGCATGGAAAAGGTAGAACCAGAGAGATTCTCCATACTTGGAGTAGAGGAAAAAGAGTTTATTTAGAGCTTAATCTCTGCAGATGGAAATGTAAGAGTTGTAAACATACCTTTAGTGAAGGAAGAGACTTAATAAGACCTCATTCTCGGATTACTAAAGTAGCCGAAGTAGAAGCTCTATGGCAGTTGAAAGATAGAAGTTTTGCCCAGGTGGGAAGAGACTTAGGAATAAGCTACAGTACTTTAAGACGTCTATTGGAGAGATTAATTGATGAGAATATGGTGAGCTCCATCCTAGATGAAGATGAGATACATTTAGGAATAGATGAACATAGTTTCCGGCATCAGGATTTAGTCCATACTGTAACTGAAGTACGAGAGAGGAAGATGTTAGGAGTACTAAGAGATGATAGGATAGCTACCTTAAGAGAGTTTTTAACTAATATTCCTAAAGATAAAGTAAAAGAAGTATGTATAGACTTAAAAGAGAGTCTCAAGAAATTAGCCCAAGAGATGTTTCCTCAGGCTCAAGTGGTAGCTGATGCTTTTCATGTCATAGCCGATGCCAATAAGAGAATGGATGAAGCTAGAAGGATAGAACAGGATATCTACCAGAAGAGGAAAGTAAAAATACCCAAGAAGATATTCCTCATTGGTAGAGATAAGCTCTCTGAGGAGAAGAAACAGAAAGTAGACGAACTTTTAAATAGGTATCCTACTTTACAAGGTTTCTACTGGACAAAAGAGAAGATTAGAGAACTATATCGGCAAAAGGATAGAGAAGAAGCTGCTAAGCTTTTAGATAACATTATCTTTAATCTTAAAATAGCCGATGATGCTGAATTAGTTAGATGGGGAAATACTCTAAAGAAATGGAGAGAGCCTATTTTAAATTATTTCCATAATGGAACTACCAATGGCTATACAGAAGGTTGTA
>JAGPEW010000084.1 GCA_018056825.1 Candidatus Sordicultor aquaticus | reverse complement strand
CCATACTATTATGTCGCCTCTTGTTCTATGGTATTTATTATATCCTTACTCGATAATATTTAAGCTCCATGATTAGCTCTGAAACTTACTACTTGTTTTTTGAAGCTTGAATAACCATACCGGCGGAGGATTTATACTACCTTACACCTTTCAACGCGTATCAAGTATATAAAAATATGAGCCGCCTTCAAAGGCGGCTCATATTTTTACTGAATGCTCTTTTCTGCTTCTTGCAAGTTATCTTTAGTAATAACTGCCGGTTCAATCAACATTATTTTGCTTTCCGGTTCTACATTTTCTCTTAGATATTTAACTAAGATTTCAAAAGCAGTAGAAGCTTGTCTCCCCGGGAATTGTTCGATAGTAGCGTCTAATGTTCCCTCTTCAATCAATTGCAAGGCTTCGGGAAGAGCATCAAACCCCACAGTAACTACTTCTTCGACATCAAATTTCCCGCTGGCTTCTATAGCCTGAATAGCGCCTAAAATCATCTCATCATTGGCTCCAAAAACAGCATCAATCTGAGGAGTACTCATAATGAAATCTTCCATTACTTTCATACCATCATCCCGACGGAAATTGGCAGTTTGAGCCTTAATGGTGATGTTAGGATATTGCTTCATAATTTCATTAAATCCTGCACTCCGATCGATAGCGGGACCTGCTCCCGGAGTACCAGTAAGCTCAATGATTGTACCTTTGGGTTCACCATATTTTTCAGTCAGCTTATCCACTATAAATTGCGCCGCTTTTCTTCCCCCTTCTACGTTATCTGCTCCTACGTGACATAGAACTTCCACTGGAGCGTCTTCTTTAATTCTCCGATCTACAGTGACTACCGGAATCTTAGCTTTATTAAGCGCTTCTACTGCTGGGACAACTGCTTCTACTTCGATAGGAACAAGCAATACTCCATCTACTCCTCTTACTATCATATCCTCAATAATAGAGATTTGTGTTGCCACGTTATCTTGTGCTTCCAAAGATATAACTTCAATCCCTCCCAGCTGAGCTGCTTTCTCCTTAACTGCTTGCTCTAAGAAACCAAACCAAGCCATAGAAAGACTGGGAAAGGAAAGACCAATGGTGAGTTGTTCCTGAGCTAAAGCTAAAGAGCCCAGACACAAGGCGCCCAACAATACTATTAAAACACCTACTAACCCCAGCTTTTTCATCCTACATCAACCTCCTTTTATTTATTTTTGGAGAAGATTTTAAGCCTCCTCCTTATTATACCAAATTAGGCAGTTCTAAATCTTCTTTTCATCTTATCCATGAGTACAGCTAAGATTATAATTGAGCCTCTTACAATCATCTGCCAGTATGGTTGTACTCCCAAAAGGTTTAGCCCGTTAGATATAACTCCAATAAGAAGAGCTCCTATTAACGTACCATAAACTCCCCCCTCTCCCCCCATCATACTAGTTCCTCCAATAACTACTGAGGCGATGACATCCAACTCATAACCTTCACCAGCTACCAATTCTCCAGAATTAAGCCGAGAGGTTAAAATTAAACCACTCAGTGCTGAAAGAAAGCCCAAAATAGTAAAAGCGCTTATCTTATATCGGTCTACTCTTATTCCCGAAAGTAGTGCTGCCTCTTGATTTCCTCCTATAGCATAAATGTAGCGACCAAATACTGTTCTCCTCAAAATTATAGCAGCAATAATAACACTCCCTAAAAAGAGAATAACCGGAAAAGGGATAGGACCAATCATTCCCGCTCCAATAAAGCGAAAAGATTTGCTCATACCTGAAATAGGCCTTCCCTTAGCCACTAAAAGAGTGGCACCCCGAAATATACTCATAGTTCCTAAGGTAACGATAAAAGGATGGAGACCTCCTTTGGTAGAAATGAAACCATTGAGAAAGCCAATACCTCCACCTATTAAGAGAGGGATAACTATACTCAAAAACAAACTTCCTCCCCATTTTACTTGGAAACCAGCAGCGATAATTCCGGTAAAAGCCACCACTGACCCTACCGATAAATCAATGCCTCCCAAGAGAATCACAAAAGTCATTCCTACTGCAATTACACCAATTATGGAAACTTGACGAATAACGTTTAAAATGTTGAGAGGATTGAAAAAAACAGGAGTTAAAATCCCAAATAAAATACATACCACTATGAAAGCTAAAAGGATACCTATTCTATCCCATAAAATGAAGAACTGTTCTACTAAACTAACTCTCTCTTTTTTCGTTTCAGGAAGATCGGACATAGTCCTTCCTCCCCAGAGCTAATTGTAAAATCAATTCTTGATTCGCCTCCTCTCTATTTACTTCTCCAGTTATTTTTCCCTCTCTCATTACTAAAATTCGATCACTCATAGCCAGAATTTCTGGTAATTCTGAGGAAACCATAATAATCGCTGCTCCTTCGCTTATTAAGTGATTCATTAATTGATAAATTTCTGCTTTGGCTCCTACATCAATCCCTCGGGTAGGCTCATCAAAAAGATAGATGTCACACTTTCTGGCAAACCATTTACCTAACACTACTTTTTGCTGGTTGCCTCCAGAAAGATACATAACTTTTTGATAAAGAGAAGGAGTCTTGATATTCATAGTTTTTACCATTTCTTCCCCAATTTGTCTCAATCTATCTTCATCGACAAAGCCTGCATTAGCAATGTAAGGTAAAATCGGCAAACCTAAGTTATCCATGACAGAAAGCAAAAGTATTAATCCTTGTGTTTTTCTTTCTTCGGGTAAAAGTGCAATTCCTAAGTTAATTGCTTCAGGAGGAGAGGAAATTTTGACTTCCTCTCCTCTAATAAATATTTTTCCTTCTTCCCAAGGGTCTACACCATATATGGCTCGCAAAAGCTCTGTTCTTCCTGAACCCACCATTCCCGCAATACCCAATATTTCTCTCTGGTGGAGAGAAAAACTTATGTTCTCCAAAACTCCATGACGGGTTAATCCCTCCACTCTTAAAACCTCTTCGCCAATGGTATGAGAAACTCGGGGGAATCTCTCCCCGACTTCTCTTCCTACCATCATCCTAATAAGCTCTTCTACTTTTAGCTCTTCTACTGATTTTGTAGCTACAAATTTACCATCTCGTAACACTGTAACTCGATCACAGATTTCGTAAACCTCTTCCAAACGATGAGAAATATAAATAATAGTAACTCCTCTTTCTTTTAAAAAACGGATAATTCGGAAGAGAGTTTCTATTTCTTTTTGAGCTAAAGCAGCAGTAGGTTCATCCATAATTAAGACTTTAGCATCGTGAGAAAGGGCTTTAGCAATCTCTATTACTTGTTTTTTAGCTACTCCTAATTCTCGAACTCGAGAGTTAACATCTATATCTACTTCCAAAAAGTTAAGGAGCTTTTGAGCTTCTTCTTCTATTTTTTCCCAATCAACAAATTTTCCCCGAACAAAGTGATGACCCATAAAGATATTTTCTGCCACAGTCAAGGCAGGAATAAGGTTAAATTCTTGGTATATAGCAGCTATTCCGTTTTGTAAAGCATCATGGGGGCTGCGGAAATTTATGGGTTTACCTTGATAAAAAACTTCTCCTGATGTCTTTTGATAAACCCCGGTGACAATTTTAATCAAAGTTGATTTGCCCGCCCCATTTTCTCCTACCAGAGCGTGTACTTCCCCTCGAACAATATCGAAGCTAACTTCATCTAGAGCTACTACTCCGGGGAATTTTTTAGTTAGCTTATCGAATTGTAAAATAATATCTTCCATTTTAGGGTTTAGGCCCAAAATGCTTTAGCATAACTAGGTTTTCATTTTCACTTTCGTTGATTATAGTTACTCCATTTGTCGCTGCCTCTTGAGTTACAAATAGTTCATCTTTAGTCATCTGGCCAAAGCGAATCATAGTGGGAGTCTCCACTTCTAGTGCTCCAATCTTACCATTTCCTTCAATTACAATTAAGCCATAAGCTGCATCTTCTTTTAGAGTTACTTTAGTTTTAGGGAATACAGTAAGCTCTTTAGCCGAAAAATATCCAGTATTGTATACTACCCAGTACTCTTCATAACCTGCTTTTTTCATATCTTCCACGTTCTGAACTGGTTGAGGACTTAGGAAACGCTGATTATAAAAATCAGGATCTAAGTTTAGCTCCCAATCTATAAGGTCAACTATATAATCTAAATCTTTTTTATGTTCAGAAGGAACGTCCTTTACTAACATATCCCAGGAAAGATATCTATCCCAGACGATGTTCTGAAACATAGCAAAAACATCAGAAGCTCTCTGCGGTTCGTAGGTAAGTAGAGACCCAGGAGCATGCAAAACTCCAGGAGGAACATTCCATCCTGTTCCCAGTTGGAGCTTGTAGGCTCGAGAAAGGTACAAAATACCATTATCTCCTTTATCCCAGTTCCTCAAACATTGGAGAATGTCATCTCGAGTAGTCCCGGGATTTAAACCAAAAAAAGTATAAGGGAAATAACCGCCATGATTGTTTAGTTGGCGAGGAAAGTAATACCCTTCTGGTTTCCCTTTTTGTCCCACTTGTGCTGCTTTTTCATCATCTAAATGGAGGTGGTGAGGAAGGGGATCCATATTATCGAAAAATTTAGCAAACATAGTCCAGCCTCCATACTTTTCCATCACTTCTTTACCTAATATGCCTTTGCCCATTAATTCTATAGCATCTTTGAGAAGTACTTTCTCTACCCGAGAGCCATCCTCAATATAAATATAGCTTAACCCTTCATCGGGTAGAGTTTCTGGGCCATTATCAGCTCTAACCGTAGAAGCGAACCAACGCTCATCAATGCCTCCTCGGTGAACGCCAAAAGCAAAATAATCATCAGAATGAAGCTTTAATCTTTTTCCCGGGATACAAAATGCTCGAGGAACCCAGTTGGGGAATAGACGAAAAATCCCCTGCCCTTTTTCTAAGGCAATATTCAAAAGTGATGCTGGATTAGACATTGTTTCATCTCCCTTTCATTTTTA
>JAGPEW010000083.1 GCA_018056825.1 Candidatus Sordicultor aquaticus | reverse complement strand
TTTTTTAGTTTTCTACCTGGGTAAAATAGGGAAAAGATTCCCTCTTGAGATTTTACTTTTAGCTGGTGTGGGAGTGGGGTTTTTCTTCTCTGCTCTGGTATCTTTGGGGATGTTTTTAGCCGGAGAGGACTTACATCAGCTGGTTTTCTGGACTATGGGGGGGTTTTGGAATAGCAGCTGGCGAGAAGTGAAAATGGTTTTACCTTTTCTTGTGGTAGGAGTTCCGATTTTATTATCTTTCTTCCGAGAGCTTAACGCTTTTCTCTTGGGAGAAAAAGTAGCAGAAAGCATGGGAGTGGAAGTAGAAAAAGTCAAAAAGTGGCTACTTTTTTTAGTTTCACTACTCATAGCTTCGGCGGTAGCAGTAAGCGGAGTAATTGGGTTTGTGGGATTGGTGGTACCTCACCTGGTTCGTCTTTTAGGCACCAGAGACCATCGTTATCTTCTTCCTTTTTCTTTTCTTTTAGGAGGAGGGGTGCTTCTGTGGGCTGATACCTTAGCTCGCTCTATTTTAAGTCCGATAGAGCTACCAGTAGGTATCATAACTAACCTCTTAGGAGCTCCCTTTTTTATCTATCTTTTGCGAGCGAGGAAGAGGAATCGGTGAAAAAATATCTAGAAGTGGAAAATCTCTCTTTTTCCTATGCTCAGAGGAAGATTTTAGATAAACTTACCTTCGGCGTAGATAAAGGAGAGTTGGTGGGAGTGGTGGGTCCCAATGGAGCGGGAAAAAGCACTCTCCTTTATCTTTTAGCAGGATTAATTACTCCTCAAGAAGGAGAGATAGTCTTAGGAGGAAAAAAAGCAAAAAACCTCTCTCGCCGAAGGTGGTCAAAGAAAGTGGCGATGGTTTTCCAGGAAATTCCTCCCGACTTGGAAATCCCCTCCCGGGAATTAGTAGCTATGGGGAGATTCCCTCACTTGGGGCGATGGCAGAGAGAGGGAGAAATTGACGAAGAAAAAATTACCTGGGCTATGGAAGTGACTTCGACCTCGAGGTTTTCTGACCGGATGTTTTCGGAACTCTCAGGGGGAGAAAAACAAAGGGTAATGATTGCGAGGGCTTTGGCTCAAGAACCAGAGCTTTTACTTTTGGATGAGCCTACCAGTCATCTGGACATCTTGCACCAATTAGAAATTATGGAGATTCTTCTCCAGCTCAGACGGGGAGGAGTAGCTATCGTTGCAGTTTTTCACGACCTAAATTTAGTTTCTCAGTTTTGCGACAAATCGCTTTTATTGAAGGAGGGACATTTACTCTCTTTTGGAAAAGTGGAAGAGGTGATGAAGGCAGAAGAGGTAGAGAAATTATTGCAAGTGGAATTTTTGGAAACTATCCATCCCTTTTCTCTCCGCCCTTTCTTTATGCCTTTGCAAAAGATAAATAATAATCCATCTCGGGGGAGAGTCCACCTCATCTGTGGAGGAGGGAGTGGCTCACGTTTTATGAGAGAGTTATTAGAGGCTGGCTTCTCCCTTTCTTTAGGGGTGGTTAACCAATTGGATTCTGATGAAGAATTAGCCAAAAAACTGGGTATCCCTATCGTTCAAGAAAAACCCTTCTCTCCCTTTTCTTCTTCTGTGGTAGAAGAAGCTTACCAGTTAGCTAAAAAGGCTGATTTCATAGTCATCGTTCCTACTTATTGGGGAAGAGGGAATCTCCCCAATTTAGACCTGGCTGAGCGCCTGGTTAAGGAGGGGAAAGTAGTGTTAATTTTAGAGGAAGCGCTAAATCCCCGATTTGATTACGCCGAAGGAAAAGCGCAGGAAAAGCTAAAGAAAATAATTGAAGAGGGAGGAAAGGTAGTGGAAGACCTTTCCACCTATTTCTCTTCTTCTTGAAAAACTTTTTCCTAGGCAAATAGAGAGGATTCCACCCGGAAGGAGAGGGGGATTTTATAACCGATTTTGCGGGATACTATAAAATATTTTTAAAACATTTTATTAATTCAGTTTAGTTTCTCTTGTCAAGAGCAAACTCTTTTGTTAATATATGCCGTGATTATTGTCACGGTTCGGAGGTAAAGAGAATGATTGAAGAAGCTATCCAGGAAATCAGAGAATTGGAGAACCTGAAAGAGAGAGAGATCAACAGTGCCGAGCTGGAGGCAGCTAAAATTATGGCTCAGGTAGAAGACCAGATAGCCGAGATGAGAAAAAAAGCTTTGCAAGAGGTAGAAGAAAGAGCTCAATCTCTAAGAGCAGACATGCTCAAAGAGGGTGAAAAAGAAGCGGAGAAGATAGAAGAAAAATTCCGCCATCAAGCTCAAGAATTGGAAAGCACTGCTTCTTCCCGGATGAAAGATATTGTTTCGCAGCTACTAGAAGAGATGGGGGAAGAACATGGCAATTAGCGAGATGGAGAAGGTGGGGGTTATTGCTCACCAATCTCTACGAAAAGAAATTCTTGACCGGTTACAAGATCTGGGGGTTTTAGAAATATCCGAAGACGAAAAAGAGTTATTCGATGAGTTTGTTTCTCCCTCGGGAGAATTAGGAGAGTTAGAGCGCCGGCTGGGAGAGTTAAGCTATTGTTTAGACTTTATTGATAAATATCGTTCAGAAAAGCCAGGGATTGTGCAGTCTCTTTTTCCTGCTCCTATTCATATGAGTAAAGAAGATTTCTTGAACTGTAGTTTTGATTATACCCCTCTCTATAAGAATTTTTTGGGTTGGGAAGAAGAGCTTAACGATATCCGGGGTAATGTAAATAGGTTGAATTCTAATTTGGAGTTTATGAAAAGAATTCAATCGGTTAACGTTTCTCTAGAAAATTTGCGAGGCACTCTTTACACTCGAAGTTTCTTAATAGAAGTTCCTCTGGAAAAGAAAGAAGTTTTAGAGGAGAAACTAAAGGAAAGAAATTTAGCCTGGCTGGGAGAAGAATTTCCGGGAAAAGGTAAGAGCATTTGGTGGTGGGTGGTAATCCACAGAAGTGGAGAGGAAGCTATGGGAGAGATTTTAGCTGAACTTTCTCTTTCTCCTCTGAGTCTTCCTCAACCTTTTGAAGGCACTCCTCAAGAAGTAATAGAAGATTTGGAACATCGAATTGGTGAACTTCAAAAACAACAATCTAAGCTTCTGGAAAAAGCAGCTCTGCAAGAAAAGTTTGAGAGAGAATTTAAAATAGCTTATGATTACTATTTGAGCTTATGGGAGCGATACGAGAGCGAAACCCGGCTTTTAAAAACTAAAGAGACTTGTTATGTCAGTGGATGGATAGAAAAAGAAAATTTACCCCGGGTAGAAGAATCTCTCTCTCAAGTGGGTAAGGAGTGGGTCCTCTATCATAGAGAGCCAGAAGAGGGAGAAGATGTACCTGTCATTCTGGAAAATAATTCCTGGGTAAATAATTTTGCAGTTTTAACTCATCTCTATGGGCTTCCTAACTATACTGAGATAGACCCTACTCCTTTTGTGGCAGGGTTTTTCTTCTTTTTCTTTGGCATGTGTCTGGGGGATGTAATATACGGTTTGGTGTTGGCTCTTTTTGGGTTTATTGCCGCTGCCTATCTCGATATTTCTGATTCTACCAAGACTTTTATGCGTATGTTAGCCTGGGGAGGAGTTGGGGCTATTCTGGTAGGGATTTGCACTGGTTCGTGGTTGGGAGACCTTTTTGATTATCTCCCTTCCTCCTTGTCTTTTTTGGCTACTCTGAAAAATAGCTTAATGGTCATTGACCCTTTGAACAACCCTCTTCCTATGCTCATCTTTTCTTTAGGAGTAGGAATTGTGCAGATTTTAGTGGGTGTTATGTTGGCCACAGTGAAAGAATGGAAAAGAGGTAATTATGCTGTAGCCATTATGGACCATCTGAGCTGGTTTGTGTTTTTAACTTCTATAGTCCTGTACATAGTAGGTATTGCTGCTCTTCCCCTTGTAGCCTCAGTGGCTTTACCGGTGGTAATAGGTAGCGCTATTTTTTTAGTAGCTACTCAAGGAAGGCATCAGAAGAATCCCATCATGAAGTTTTTATCTGGTCTTATGAGTCTTTATGGTTTAGTTTCATATCTGGGGGATACTCTTTCCTATTCTCGTCTTTTTGCTTTAGGTCTTTCTAGCACCATTATTGCCATTTTGGCTCGTACTTTGGGGTCTTTATTCGGTGGTTACCCTTATATTGGATGGCTCATCGCCTTGCTGGTAGCTTTAGCCTTTCACGTTTTCAATTTGTTGATGAGTGGATTGGGTGCTTTTGTTCACTCTGCTCGTTTGCAATATGTAGAGTTCTTTAACAAGTTTTATGAAGATGGGGGCAGAAATTTTAAGCCTTTTGGTTATAAAACCAAATATGTAAAAATAAGCTGAAGGAGGTCTTGTAATCTATGATGGTTGATGGATTGGCATTTGCACTTTTGGGTTCTGCTTTAGCTATAGGATTGGCAGGAATTGGTTCAGCACTGGGAGTAGGCATCGCTGGAGAAGCGGGCGCAGGAGTGTTGACCGAAGACCCCAATAAATTCGGGCAGGTTTTGCTTATGCAAGCACTACCCGGAACTCAAGGTATTTATGGATTGTTGGCTGGATTCTGGGTATTGATTAAGCTGGGTCTTTTTGGTGGAACTCCAGTAGAGATAACTGTTGCTCAAGGTTTACAGATTTTATTTGCCTGTCTTCCTATAGCAATTGTTGGTCTTCTCTCCGGTATTTCTCAGGGTAAAACTTCGGCTGCTTCTATTGGGATGATTGCTCGCCGACCAGAAGAAACAGGAAGAGCTATTATTCTCCCTGCTATGGTAGAAACTTACGCTGTCTTGTCTTTGCTTGCCACTATCCTTCTTCTGAATTCTATTCAAGTTTGACAGAGGCGCGAGATGCCTTTAGAAGATATTTTGAAAAAAATTGAAAAAGAAGCCGAGCTTAAAAAAAAGAGAATTTTGGAAGAAGCTCGAGCCAAAGCCAATGCTCAGTTGGAGAGAGCTCAAAGAGAAATAGAAAAAGAAGCCGAGG
>JAGPEW010000082.1 GCA_018056825.1 Candidatus Sordicultor aquaticus | reverse complement strand
ATGCAGGGATAGAGTTTGATGAGAACTTAGTAGAGAATGGAGGGTATACGCAGGAAGGTGGATATAGGGCAGCTAAAAGACTATTGGAAAGAGTTCATCCAGACGCTATTTTTATAGTCAACAATGTAATGACGACAGGGGCACTTCTAGCATTAAAAGAACTTAAGATTAAGATTCCCGAAGAGATAGGCATTGTTGGCTTTGACGATTTGGAGTGGGCTCCTCTTATGAATCCTCCATTAACAACTATTTCTCAGCCAATATATACTATTGGTTCTACTGCTGCTCAGTTGCTTCTTTATAGGCTGAACAAACCTACAAGTATTAAGAAGGAGGTGGTAGTGCTAAAGCCAAAGCTTATTGTAAGAGAGTCAAGTAGGAAGATTACAAAGTACTCTTGAGGTAAGCACCAGTAGCTTTAAAAATTTCTAGGGATATAAAAAAACCTGGGAAGGCAGATAATGAGCCATAAGCTTGGTTTATTAAGTGAAAGTGTGATAAATAAAATTGGGCATAAACTTTTATGCCGAGAAAGGGGGAAAAAGAACATGAAAAGTAAAAAAGCATTTTTAGTAATGTTTGTTTTTCTTGTTTCTGCTTTTATATGCCAGATAGGGAGTGCTTCTACCCTAACTGTGTGGATGAAAAAGGGATTTGTAGAAGCTCAAAATACTATGTTTGAAGAAAGAGTCAAAGAATTTGCCGCTCTCCACAATATAGATGTTGATGTAGAGCTTATTGCCTATGAAGATTTCTTTCCTAAATGGACAGCCAGTATTGAATCAGGTAACTTGCCAGACTTGAGCTTTTTTGGATATCAAGAGATTGGGCAATTTTATGCTTCAGGATTAATGAGAGATTTAACTCCGGTGATAAAGAAGATAGAGGATAATTATGGCAGTATATTTCCTAGTTCTAAAAAAGCAGTTACCTTTGACGATAAAATTTATGGTGTTCCTTTTTGGGGAGAAGGAACAGCCCTTTATTATCGAAAAGATCTTTTTGAGGGAGCTGGTATAGCTAATCCTCCAGATACCTGGGAAGAATTTCGGGAGACAGCTATAAAGTTAACTAACCCCAAACAAGGCTTATATGGAGCTGGTATTGGTTATGGGGCAGGCAATTCTGATGCTGAGTGGCTTTCCCGATCCATTATTTGGGCTTTTGGTGGAGCCATTTTTGGAGAAGATGGAAAAAGTGTAGTTATTAATTCTCCCGAGACCCGTGAAGCAGTGCAATTTATAACTCGCCTCTTTATGGAAGATAAAATTACTCCTCCTGGAGCTGTAGGATGGGATGATGGAGGTAATAACACTTCCTATATTAGTGGACAGTCAGCTATGGTGGCTAATACTGGGAGTATAATTGCGGCTCTGAGAAAGGATCACCCCGATTTGCTGGAACGAACTGGAGTGGTAGTACTTCCTCAGGGCCAAGTGGGTCGATTTACTGCTGGAATCTCCAATAATTTAGGGATTTTTGAAAATGCTCCAAATCCAGAGTTAGCTGAGGATTTGTTGATTTTCTTGATGGATCCTGAGTGGTATCGACAATGGATTAATGTTAGTGCTCCTCTGGCTTTACCAGTTTATGAAGAATTAGCTAATGACCCTATTTGGCAGGAACCTAATCATAAAGCTTTTATGGATAGCATGAAGACTTTTGAATATTTGGGCTATCGAGGTCCTTATACCCCAGCTGCCGGAGAAGTATATAATCTTAGGTTAATTAATACCATGTTTGAAGATATAATCGTTAACGGAAAATCGGCCGAAGAAGCAATTGCCTCTTTTGAGCAAGAAGTATCCAATATTCTGGCCAAGCATAAATAACTCTTTTGAGGAGAGAGCGAGAGGTGGTGCATTCTTTCTACCTCTCGCTCTCCACTAATTTAAGCCGATGATATTCCCAAAATCTCATTCTAAGGAAAGAGATGTCTTCTTAATTATTCTTTTTACAACCTTGGTCTATCTTTTTCTGGTACAGGGCTATCCTCTTCTTTGGTCGGTTTACATTTCCCTAACTAACCAGCGAATAGGAACCGAGGGGCGATTTGTTGGTTTTAGAAATTATTTAGAGCTTTTTTCTTCTTCCTCTTTTTGGGAAATAATGGGTTTTACTCTAATTTATGTTGGGTCTACTATTGTTCTTAAATTGTTTTGGGGGATGATTATGGCTCTTGCTCTCAACCAACCCCTGAAGGGAAGAAACCTCTACCGAGCTTTGTTGTTTCTCCCCTGGGCACTTCCTACTTTGACTTCAGTTTTAGCCTGGAGATGGATGTTGGGTGATGTGGGGGGTATTGTTAATTATGGCTTATTACAGTTAAGCTTAATTGATCGTCCTTTAGGTTGGTTGGCAGACCCTACTTTAGCTCGATTTTCAGTAATTCTGGTCAATGTGTGGAGAGGAGCTCCTTTCTTTGGTATCAGTATATTGAGTGCTCTTCAAGCTATCCCTGATTATCTCTATGAAGCAGCTTTAATCGATGGGGCCTCCAGCTGGCAAAGCTTTCGTCATATTACCCTTCCGTCTATTCAAAATGTAGTAGCTTTGGTAACTTTAGTTTCTACCATCTGGACTTTGGCTGATTTCGAAGTAATTTGGATTATGACTCGAGGAGGCCCAGCTAACTCTACTCATGTTTTCTCTACTTTTAGTTACCTTACTGCTTTTAGAAACTTAGATTTATCTAAAGGAGTGGCTATATCTCTTTTTATGGTTCCTTTTTCCTTACTCCTTATGATTTTGACCTTACGTTTTATTTTCCGGGAAGAAGGCGGAAAATGAGCAGAAAAAAAAGAACTGGTCGGTTATTTTTTTGGTATCTGCTGATGGCTATTCTACTTTTGTTTGCCCTTTTCCCTATATATTGGATGTTTGTTACCTCTTTCAAACCTTTTGGAGAAATCTATCTTTTAACTCCTAAACTCTGGCCTGGTAGATTTGAATGGAAAAACTATCTAGAAATATTTACCCGGTATAATTACGGGGTAGCTTTGGAAAACAGCATTAAAGTTTCCCTTGCAGTATCAGTTCTCTCTATTTTGGTAGCTATTTTTTCTGCTTACTGTGTGGTCCGGTTAAAGTTTAAAGGAAGGCGGATAGTTCCTCATTTGATTTTGTTTTCCTATTTGATCCCACGAACTATTCTATTCATCCCAGTTTACATTTTGGTCTATCGGTTAGGTTTAGGTAATAGTATCTGGGGGTTATTTTTAACTTACCCTACCATCACTATTCCCTATGCTACTTGGATTTTAATCACCTATTTTCAAAGCTTTCCTTTTGAAGTGGAAGAAGCTGCTTGGGTGGACGGAGCTTCTCGGGTCCAGGCTCTTTTTCGAATGATATTACCCATTAGCCTTCCCTCTATCATCTCTACTTTTATCTTTTCTTTTACTCTTTGTTGGTCAGAGTATATCTATACTTTAGTTATGATTAATACAAAAGCTCAAAAAACCATTACTCTTGCTCTCTCTGACATGTTGGTGGCGGATATTATACCTTGGGGACCACTTATGGCTGGAGCAGTTATTGCTGCACTACCAGCAATAGTTATTTACAATTTAGCTTCTCGTTACATTGTTTCCGGTTTATCTTTAGGAGCAGTTAAGGGGTAATATAGAAAGGAGAATTGAAATGAAAGTGTTAGTAACTGATCGAAGACATGCTTCTTTGGAAGAAGAAAAAAAAGTACTTGAACCTCTGGGAGTAGAAGTAGTAGATGGTTTATGTCAAACAGAGGAAGACCTGATTAACAAAGGAAGAGGAGCAGTAGGGTTTTTGGTGTCCTACGCCCAAATTACCGAGAGAGTGATGAAAGCTTTGCCTGATCTCTCGATCATTGTTAAATATGGAGTAGGAGTGGATAATATAGATTTAGGAGCAGCCCGCCGGTTGGGTAAATATGTAGCCAACGTGCCTGATTATAGTACAGAAGAAGTTGCTCTTCAAGCTTTGTCTTTACTTTTGGTGGGCTTGAGGAAAGCTTGTTATTTTGGAGGAGAGGTGAGAAGTAGAAATTGGATCGAAAATCCAGATACAGAAGTTATTTATCGCTTATCCAGCCAAAATCTAGGTTTAGTTGGATTTGGGCGAATTGCTCGAAAATTAGGATTTTTTATGGAAAGTCTGATAAATAAAATATACTTTTATGACCCATACATAAAAGAATTACCGGATAAATCTAGTAAATATCAATCGGTTGAATCACTCCCGGATGTTTTTTCTCAAGCCAAATTGGTTTCTATTCATGCTCCTCTTAACCCTACCACTAGAGGGATGATAGATAAGAACTCTCTTTCTCAAGCGAAGGAGGTAATTTTGGTAAACACCAGTAGGGCAGATATCATCGACCGATTGGCGTTAGAAGAAGCTTTAAATTCTCAAAAGGTTATTTTTTATGGAGCAGACGTTTTTTGGGGAGAGCCACCCAATTTCCAAGACCCCTGGGTTGACCGATTTATCAAGCGGAAAGATGTTCTTATTACTCCTCATGTGGGATGGTATTCAATAGAGAGTGAGAAAGATCTCAGAAGAAAAGCAGCTGAAGAAGTAGTTAGGGTTATTAAAGGTGATAAACCCCTCAACTTGATAAATTGAGCAAATAATCCTTTTTTGCTTGGTACATGCTTTTGGCAAAGCAAGAGCGGCATCTTGCTGTATTTTTTAGTTAGAAGTATCCTGGGTCAGGTTTTGAAACCTCATTCTGGATATTTATAGTAGTGGAATAGATAGTTATAAAAATCAATCAGAAAGTGAGGAAGCAAAATGAAACATTTAG
The DNA here is from genome assembly GCA_018056825.1 of Candidatus Sordicultor aquaticus. Taxonomy (GTDB): domain Bacteria; phylum Atribacterota; class Atribacteria; order Atribacterales; family Caldatribacteriaceae; genus Sordicultor; species Sordicultor aquaticus. The sequence goes on along the minus strand of JAGPEW010000082.1, from coordinate 219 downwards.
AAGGAATTAACCCGGCAATTCTTACTTTATTTAATGAGGATTATTCCATTGATTATGAAGGAATGAAAACTCTGCTAGATTTTTTAATGGATGCAAAAGTAGATGGTGTATACGTATGTGGGACAACTGGAGAATTCCCTCTTCTCACTTTAGAGGAAAGAAAAAAGTTGGCCGAAACAGTGGTAAATCATGTAAATGGAAGAATCACTGTTTATATTC
>JAGPEW010000081.1 GCA_018056825.1 Candidatus Sordicultor aquaticus | reverse complement strand
GCCTTTGAGTGTTCGGGGGCATTACCAGCTGTATCTTTAGGTTTGGAAGTTCTGAAGAAAAGAGGTCGATATGTTCAGATGGGCATTATCCATAAACCAGTAATTGTTGATTTTGATCAATATCTCTTTTCTCGGGAGCTTAAAATTACTGGGTCTCGCACTCAAACTACATCCAGCTGGGAGAAAGCAATTAACCTTTTAGAAAATACTGATTTTCCCTTGAAAAAAATTATTACTCATATCTTGCCTCTTTCCCAATGGCAAGAAGGATTTGAACTTACTAAAAATAGAAAAGCTATAAAAGTTATTCTTAAACCTTAAGAGGAGATGATAAAGTGCTTTCCTTGGAAGATAAGTTGGAAATGTATAGAAAGATGTACCTTATCCGTACTTTTGAAGAGCGAGCTGAAGAACTTTATATGGAAGGGAAAATTTGGGGTACTTTTCACCTCTACGTGGGAGAAGAAGCAGTAGCGGTAGGAGCCTGTTATGCCCTCAGAGCAGATGACTATATTACTTCTACTCATCGGGGTCATGGTCATTGTATAGCCAAAGGCGCTGATGTGAAGCGGATGATGGCAGAGTTATTAGCTAGGGATACTGGATATTGCCATGGATTAGGGGGTTCGATGCATATTGCCGATGTGGAGAAGGGAAACTTGGGGGCTACTGGAATTGTAGGTTCAGGTATACCTATTGCCACAGGTGCTGCCCTGGGGTGTAAATTGCAAAAAAATGATAAAGTAGTTCTTTGCTTTTTCGGTGATGGGGCAGCTAACACTGGAGCTTTCCATGAATCAGTAAATATGGCAGCTATTTTTAATCTTCCTGTAGTGTTTATTTGCGAAAATAATATGTATGCTATGTCTTTTCCGGCACAAAAAGCGTTTGCTCTTCCTGACATTGCTGAGCGAGCTAAGGGGTATGGGATTCCGGGGGTGAGTATTGATGGAAATAATGTGCTAGAAGTGTATGAAACTGCTCAAATAGCAATAGAGCGAGCTCGCCAAGGAGAAGGCCCAACTTTTATAGAAGCTCGAACTTATCGCTGGAAAGGACATTCCAAAAGTGATCGACAGGCTTATCGAACGAAAGAAGAAGTTCGAGAGTGGATGAATAAGGATCCTATTAAATTTTTAGAAAAGCATCTTCGGGAAGAAACAGTACGAGAAGAAGAATTGGAAAATATCAAAAAGCAGGTGGAGAGGGAAATAGAAGAAGCGATAAATTTCGCTCTGGAAAGCCCCGAACCTACTTTAGAGGAAGCAAGGAGAATGGTTTATGCCTAATAGAGAAATTACTTATGCTGAGGCTTTACGGGAAGCTATGCGAGAGGAAATGAGAAAAGACCCTAAGGTTTTCCTTCTGGGAGAAGATATTGGGATATACGGAGGAGCTTTTGGAGTAACTCAAGGGTTGATTGAGGAGTTTGGCCCAGAAAGGGTAATAGATACCCCTATTTCGGAGATTGCTATTATCGGAGGAGCAACAGGAGCGGCGCTGGTGGGGATGCGTCCAGTAGCTGAAATTATGTTTTTCGATTTTATGACTATTGGTTCAGACCAACTGGTAAACCAAGCAGCTAAAATTCATTTTATGTTTGGTGGGAAAGCAAAAGTTCCTATGGTAGTTCGTGCCCCGGCAGGTTCAGGAACTGGAGCGGCTGGGCATCACTCAGGGAGTCTGGAGTCTTGGTTTGCTCATGTCCCAGGGCTAAAAGTTATAGCTCCTTCTACTCCTTATGATGCTAAAGGTTTATTAAAGAGCGCAATAAAAGATGATAATCCAGTGGTTTTTGTAGAACATAAACTCCTGTATAAAACTAAGGGCCAAGTTCCTGAAGAGGAATATTATATTCCTATAGGTAAAGCCGAAGTTAAAAAAGAGGGCAAAGACGCAACAGTAATTGGTTATTCTATAATGGTTCCTCGTGCTCTTGAGGCATCTAAAATATTAGCCCAGGAGGGAATTGATATAGAAGTGGTAGATACGAGAAGCCTTAGACCCCTAGATACCGAGACTATTGCTCATTCAGTTAAAAAGACCAACCGGGTAATGGTGGTTTATGAACCTCCCCGCTTCGGAGGGTTTGGAGCAGAAATATCTGCATGGGTAGGGGAGGAATTGTTTGATTATTTAGATGCACCGGTTGTTCGCTTAGGAGGGGAGGAAATGCCGCCTCCTTATAATCCTAATTTAGAGCGGAAAATAGTTCCTCAAATTGAAGATATTGTTAGAGAAATTAAAAAGTTGATGGAATAAAGACCGAGGTGATAATAGGATGGGAGTAATACATAAGTTTCAAAAATCTGATAAAGAATGGAATTGGGAAGGAGTAATTAAAAAAGATTATCCTTTAACTTCTGACCCCGGAGGAGCACGAGGGGTAAGTGTGCGTTGGCTCATTGGCAGGGAAGAGGGAGCTCCTTACTTTGCTCTTCGTTATTTTGAAGTTGAGCCAGGGGGTCAGACAGTTTTGGACCAACATCAGCATGACCATGGAGTATTCATTCTGCGAGGAAAAGGGACAGTGGTTTTAGGAAAAGAGAAAAAAGACGTATCTCCAGGAGACGTTATTTATATTCCCCCTATGGAGGTTCATCAACTAATTAATCAAGGAGAAGAAATATTTGCTTTTCTTTGCATCATTCCCAATAAAGAGCACCTGAAATCTATGGGGGCATTATAGATGACTGGACTTGAAGCTAATTCCGTAAAAGCACTAAAATACTATGATAGAAAAACAGTGAAGATGGAGGAAGTATCTATTCCTCAGTTGGAAAATGACGAGGTTTTAGTAGAAACTAAGGCCTGTGGCATCTGTAGTAGTGATGTAATGGACTGGTATCGTGAGCCTCATGCGCCCACTTTTTTTGGCCACGAACCAACAGGTGTAATAGTCAAGGCTGGTTCTATGGTGAAGGATTTTCGACCGGGAGACCGAGTTTTTGTCCATCATCATGTTCCTTGCTTTGTATGTCATTATTGCCGAAAAGGTAATTATTCTATGTGTCCGAATTTCCGAGAAAATGGAATCTATCCCGGAGGATTTTCCCAATTTATAAAAGTAAAGGGAGAAAATGTGAGACGAGGGTTACTTATTCTGCCCCCTACTCTCTCCTTTATTGATGCTACTTTAACTGAACCAATAGCTTGCTGCCTGCAGGCAATATATAGATCGGGAATTTCAGTAGGTGATACTGTAGTGATAATAGGTGCAGGGTTTAACGGGTTAGTCTTGACTTTTCTATCAAAGATTTTTGGTTCTCAAAAAACTATAGTAGTGGAACCAGATGAATTTAGGTTGAAACTTGCTTCTCGCTTAGGAGCGGATGAAGGAATAAACCCTAACAGAGAAAATACCATAGAAGCTATTAAGGAGATAAATGGAGGTAGGCTAGCAGATGTAGTTTTAGTTACTCCTCCCTTTCCCCAAGTAGTGGAAAGTTCTATATCATTAGTAGATCGAGGAGGAACTTTAGTTTTATACGCTCCTTCAGCTCCAGGAGAAAGTTTTTCTTTTCCCATTTATCAGGTGTACTTTTCTCAAATTACGATAAAAACTAGTTATTCGGCTTCTCCACTTCTAACTAGAGAAGCGCTTGCGCTGTTGAATAGTAATCAAAGCAATATTAATCAGCTAATTAGTGTATATCCTTTTTCAGATTTTGAGAAAGCTTTTTCGGCAGTAAGGTATGACAAAACGTTAGTTAAAGTGGTTTTAGAGTTTTAGTTTTTTTAGATAAGGAGGTCTTAAAGCTAATGGACCAGTTTCTTTTAGGGGTAGACCTTGGCACTAGTAATGTTAAGGCAGTTCTTTTTGATACTAGGGGAAAAGTTGTTTCTTCATCGACTCGGGAATTGGCTATTGTTAGTGAACGATCGAGCGAAGCTGAGCAAGATATGGAAGAAATTTGGCAAGAGACGGCTCAAGCTATTGCTAAGTGTATTGCTACCTCAGGAAAAAATCCGGCAGACATTGCCGCTTTGGGAGTAACTGGACAGGGAACTGGCTGTTGGTTACTTGATACTCACTTCCAACCCTTAGGTCGAGCTATAATCTGGATAGATGGTAGAGCAGCGGAAATGATTGATGAATGGAAGGATGATGGGAGACATAATCAAGCTTTTAATATGAGCAGTAATTGTCTTTTCACCGGGTCACCAGTAGCTATTCTGGCCTGGTTAAAAAAATACCGGCCGGAAGTTTTAGAAAAAGCTCGATATTTTATGTTTGCCAAAGATTGGATAAAATTTAAGTTAACTGGAGTTATAGTTACTGACTCTTCTGATTTATTTATGTTGCCTCAGCCTATAACTGGAGAAATTTCGCCCCTATTAAAAATGTTTGATCTCTCTGATTTAGAGAGAATTATTCCTCCTGTAGAGAGTGCTTTTACGGTTATAGGGAAAGTTGGAGAAGAGGCAGCTGCGGTTACTGGACTTCAAGTAGGCACTCCAGTGGTTAACGGTGTGGTAGACGTAGCTTCCTGTGCTATTGCTTTGGGGATTTTAGAATTTGGTCAGGTTTATTCTATTTTAGGCACTACCTGTTTTAATGCCTTTTTGAGTGATAAATCTGATAAACTTTTTGAACCTCCAGGAGTGGGAATTACTGTTTCTTATCCTTTAAAAGATGCATATCTTCGAGCAATGGGAACTATGGCGGGCACTTTAAGTTTAGACTGGTTTATAGCTCGGTTCTTAGCCGATCAAAAAGAATTTTATCCTGAGAAAAGTTCATTTTTTTCTTTTTTAGAAAAAGAAGCCCAGAAGGTTTTGCCGGGTTCAGAAGGAGTAGTCTTTCTCCCTTATGTTAGTCCGGGAGGAGAGAGGGCACCTTTTATTAATCCTCATGCTCAGGGAACTTTCTTTGGTTTACGCTATAATCATACTAGGTCTCATCTGTTGCGAGCAGTATACGAAGGAGTGGCGTTTTCTATTATGGATTGTTTTCGAGCTTTTTCCATATCTTTTGAAGAAATGAAACTTACTGGTGGAGGATCTAAGAGTCCTTTTTGGTGTCAACTAATTTCAGATGCTTTGGCTACCAGAGTAGTG
>JAGPEW010000080.1 GCA_018056825.1 Candidatus Sordicultor aquaticus | reverse complement strand
CCATAAAAGTTATAGAGTGTCGCAAAAGCATAAAAACACTCTATAAAGACTATTGCTTTAACCACCTTGATGGAAAAGACTTTCTTCCTGGAAAAATAGGGTTATAAAAGTTTTATCGATAACTTAACCAAAACTTCTTCCCCATTGATAAGTAGTATATACTATTATTTATGAAAGAAGGGCATCCTAATCTATTAACAATTAAGTCTGATATTTCTCTCCTTTTAGCTAACTTAATATGGGGAGTTACTTTTGTCACTATGAAGAATCTCTTAGAGAATGTCCCTCCTCTTACTATTCTTTTTTGGAGATTTGCTATTGCTGCTACCTTACTTCTCCTCATTTCCCTTTTTTCCAAATGGCAGAAGATTAATTGGGCTGGTGGTATTTTTCTAGGAATATCTCTTTTTGCTGGCTATCTATTTCAAACCTGGGGGTTGATATACACTACTCCTGCTCGTTCTGCTTTTATAACTGGCCTAAGTGTAATACTTGTACCCCCTTTAGCCTTTTTGCTTCTCCGATCCTCGATTGATCGATTTTCAATAATAGGAACAATAGTATCTCTACTTGGTCTATTGTTTTTAACCTGGCAAAAAGGAGAAACAAAATCTCTATTTCTTCTCGGTGATTTTCTCACTCTTTTGGGAGCAATTGCCTATGCCCTACAGATAGTATTAGTAGAAAAATTCACTAAAGATAACGAAAGCCTACCTCTTGCTACTATAGAGATGGGAACAGTAGCTCTTTTAAGTTTAGTATTTGGGATTCTATTCCACCAAAATATGTATCCTTATTTTTCCGTAAGAGAATGGGAAGATATTTTATTCTTAGGAATATTTGCTACTGCATTAGCTTTTACTTTACAGAAAAAAGCTCAGAAACACACTTCCGCTATCCACGCCGGGTTAATATTTGCTTCTGAGCCAGTGTTTGCTGCTATTTTTTCCTATTTTTTCTGGCAAGAAAAATTCACACCCCGAACTTTGGCGGGGTGTGTTCTTATACTAGGAGGAATTTTATTTTCTCAATTAGGACTATTATTTAATCCATCGATTCCACATCCTCAATCTTCAGGTCAAATTCCAATCCTTCCACATAAAGAAGATCTATAACCTTTTGTAAAATAATCTGTTCTTCTGATCGAGTCAAAGAATCTCCCTTTCGTCTAAAATTAGATAAAATAATTTTCAGCATCATTTTCCTCCTCTTCTTTTAAGTTTACTAAGTGCTTCCTCCATTTTATCCATAGCTCGATTCAATTTCTCCAGAGAATTAGCAAATGATATCCTCAAGTAGCCTTCTCCATAATGGCCAAAAGAAGTCCCGGGTAAAACTGCTACCCCGCCTTCTTTCAAAAGATAATCAGCCAACTCTTTAGAAGTCATACCAAAATAGGTAATATTAGGAAAGAAATAAAAAGCTCCTTGGGGTTTAACTATTTTTATTCCTTCCATTTGAGTCATTCTTTTCTCCATAAACTCTCTTCGCTGGCGAAATTCCTGAGTCATGGCCCGTACTGATTCTTCTCCATTCAAAAGAGCTTCTACTCCAGCTATCTGCGTAAAGGTACAGGTGCAAGAATTAGAGTTAGTAACTAAAAGAGAAAGAAATTTCGTCCATTCTTTAGGTAAAACAGCATATCCCAACCTCCAACCAGTCATAGCAAAACTTTTGGAAAAAGCATCCAACATCACCGTTCTTTCTTTCATACCCGGAAACTGTAAGATGCTTACATGCTTCTGGTCATAAATAATTTCACTATAGACCTCATCAGTAAACACCAGCAAATCTTCTTCTTGGGCCAATCGAGCGATGGCTTCCATATCCTCCTGGCTTAAAACTGAACCTGTGGGATTATGAGGAGAGTTAATAACTATCATCTTAGTTTTACTGGTAACAAGATTCCTTAGCTCGTCAATATCTACTCTAAACTCATTTTCTTCTCTGAGACGCAAGGGTACCGCCTTAGCACCTATAAATTCAATGATAGAACGGTAAGCAGGAAAACCAGGGTCAGGATAAATAACTTCGTCTCCTTCTTCTAACAAAAGGAGAAAACTCAGGAAAATGACTGGTTTAGCTCCTGGAGTTATTACCACTTCTTCAGGAGAGACTTCAATATTTCTGGTTCTTCGAAGATAAACACATACTGCTTCTCTAAGTTCTTCGATACCTGCAGAAGGGACATAATGAGTATTTCCTGCTCTAATAGCTTGTATAGCTTTCTCTTTAACATTTATAGGTGTATCAAAATCTGGTTCTCCTATCTCCAGATGTATTATCTCCTTACCTTGTTTCTCCAACCTCTGTGCCTGAGCTAGAACTTCAAAGGCTCCTTCTCCTTTTAATCGAAAAACCCGGTCTGCCACCCAGTCTTGAAGTTGGGAAGCTTTTTTAACTCGTTCTGCTACCTTCATTACTTTCACCTACCTTATTAGGAAATACTTTAGCGAGATTAATCCGTTTTGGCAATACCCTACTAAAAATTTTTCTTTTATCTTTTCAATAAAGCTAATTACAAAAACAAAAATTTCTCAAGGTTCAGCTATTAACCAATTCTTTTGTTTTCCCATCGTTGTTTTCTTTTACTTTTATAAAGGCAGTAAAAATATCTTTGAAAACTTCTTTATCTTCCAACTTTATTTCTCTTCCTTCGGCTATCTCCTCTATCCAGTAAGCGTTGATGCTAGAAAGAACAATACGAATAATTTCTGGACCGTCTATTTTACTTCCTCCTTTAGTCTCCAAAACCCCAATCCGCTTCCCTAAATTCTCTCTCACTTTTCGAAATCTTTGCCAAGATTGGCGAAGCTCCTGAAACACCTCAGGGTGAGTAAAAAAATCATAAGCTATCCGGCGAAAGATCAAAATAGAATCTCTTTCTTGATAAAAGAAAGCAAAATATCCATCAATAATTCTTTCCAAGATTTCTTGGGAACTTAGAGAAAAAGGAATAGTAGCAATGCTTTCTATTGCCTGCTCGAGAATAACATTAACAATTTCCAACAGTAATTCTAATTTGCTGCCAAAATAATAATAGATAGTAGATTTCTTAACCCCCGAAAGAAAAGAAATATCTTCTAAAGTGGCTTCAAAAAAACTCTTTTCAGCAAAAATCTTCTTAGCCGTTTCTAATATCTTCTCTCTTTTTCCCACTACAACTATATAACCTCCTCCAGAGGATTAAAATCAGCTAAGTGATACTTAACTGCTGTCTAAGCTATTAATCAAATCTATCTCTCTGAAATTTTTACTAAAAAGTGTATTTTACACCTAACAACAAGCTATCCCCTACTTCTCCTAGTTTACTTTCCGGAGCTCCGCTCGAGAAAGAATAAGTAAGAGAAATGTTCCAGTTATCTTCTGGCTTATAACTAAGTTCCATCACGTTTACCATGCTCCCATCCTGAAGGCTTACCCCTGAGGCAAGCGAGGCAGTCCATTTGTTATCTTCGCTAGGACGTTCTGCAGTCAGAAAAAGATAAGGAGAAATATCTTCCCCCTCTTCGTAAGGGTTGCCCCACATCCATATTAAATTTAGTAAGGTATTATTATCTGTTGTATAATCAATACCTAAACTTGCTTTCCAGTAAGGATTTTGAAAAGCTTCTTGAGGATAAGAAATCACCTCACCAGATGGTTGAGTAATATTTATATAATTTATCCATCGTTCCGGCACAAAAAGAGCAATGTCTCCTCGAAAAGTAGAACCCTCCAAAAGAGGAAACTCTCCCTGAAATTCCAACCCCAACATACTCCTTTGAGGATAACCCATAGTGACATCTACTATACTACTACCATCCAAACCCAAAAAAACATTGGTTTCTCGAGGATAAGAAGAAAGATAATAACCTTGTAAATAACTCACCGCTACATCTACATTACTTATCATTCCTCTTGCTCTCACTCCCCAGATAGGATGAGAAAAATCAACTAATGGCTCTTCTTTAGTTAAGTTTAAAGCTAAATTTTGAGGATTAACTGACAACAAAGAAGCCAGCTCATAACCTAAAAGTTGTTTTTCCAATCCTTCAGGAACAAAATTGGGCACAAAACTAGGTTGATAGAAAAACTCTAGCGACCAATCCTGAGAATGATACCATTCTAAATCCAGGGCAGGAACAGGAATTTTATTTTCCAATGCATCTTCACTAAAACTTAAAGAGAAGGGGCGAGGGTTTATAACATCAACCGGGCTCATAATATCACTAGCTCCCCAGCTCATCTCCAGAAGTCCTAAACGAAAGTCCATCTCTTTCCAAGGAGCTTCCACTCCCTGTAAAAAAAGTTCATTAATTCTTATCGGTTGGAAAAACTCTCCACTCTGGTAACTGAAGAGAAGGTCGGTAGTAAAATAATAGTTGGAAGAGAGAGAAGTATTATATTTTAAATCTAAACTCCCTCCCCAGGTACTTTCACCTTTTCCTAAGTCGTAAGAGGCTTCTATTTTAGCTTCCCCAGTTATCTCATTCGCTTCCCCCCCCAGAGGAAGCGAGGAGAAAAACAAGCATAAACTCACCAGAATCAAAATTTTACCTCTCACCATCTCTCACCTCACAACTCTGGTCGCTGAATGGTTCTCACTGAGAAGAAGTTATCAGGTAAAGAAATATTTTTCTCTATCTCCTCCATCTCTATGATGGTTTTATGGTTTTCCTTCAAATCAGTAAGGTCAATTTTTTTAACCGTAATAGAACCATCTTCATCTTCTTCTATCTCAGGAATTTCCAGAGTTTTCCACAGATTGCCATCTTTATCGTAAAATTCAATTTTTCGGAAATAAAACTTTTCCTTATCTACTTCCATTAATAACTTAGAGTAATTAGACTCCGGGTCTTTAGGGACAAGCTCCAGTTTATATATCTCTTCGGTTTCTTCCACCAGGGTTGAATCATAATCTTCTCGGCTGTAGCTTCCTCCTAGCTCATCATAGGTAAAGTCAGTACCCATGAATTTTTCGTTTTTTTCTGAACTGGCAATCCGACGCACTTTTTTGAAAGCCGGCATATAAAGATACATATTCTCTCCTCCTTTTACGCTGAGAAGAGTAATACCTTTCACATCAGCTGGGCTTAAGAAGCGAACAACTATAGAGACAACATCTTCTC